>JALOLI010000082.1 GCA_025456165.1 Acidimicrobiia bacterium
CTCCCAGCACCAGGGGCACCAGGCCTTCGGCGTCTTCCACTTCGAGCAGGGCGATGTCGGTGGCCGGGTCGCCGAAGATCACCCGGGCCGATCGCTCCCGACCGTCCTCGGCGTACACGCCGACCGTCTCGGCCCCGGAGATCACGTGGTAGTTGGTGAGGATGTGGCCCTGATCGTCGATGACGATGCCGGTGCCTTCGCCCTCGGTCTGAACCTGGCGCATGAACATGTCCACGGTGAAGCCCGTCTCGGTCACCGAGACCACCCCGGGCCGCACCGCAGAGACCAATTCGGACACGTCGTAGAGGACGACCCCGGTGAGCGGGGCGACCGCCGCAGCGCTCACCGCGTCGAGGAGGGTGGTGGTGGTCGCGGCCCCCCTGGTGGCCGGCGCCGCGGCGTCGAATACCGAAGCGCCGCCGCACCCCGAGAGCGCCACGATCAGTCCGAGGGACAGGGCCACGAACGACGGACTGGGCGCAGCACCTGAGCCGGGCCGGGGGAAGCGAGCGGAGCGGAGGGATCGGTCGGGGTGCTTTCGCATGCGATGCCTTCCTTGCCGAAACACGGCCCCAGCGTCCCCCGGCGCTGTGAGGCGCTCATCAGCCGGGGATGAGAACGCGGTGAGAAGGGACCGACCGCAGCGGGCGGCGGGAAACCCACCGGGCTCCGGCGGGACCGGAAGGGCAGCCGGCGCCACCAGCCGATGGCCCCCGCCTACGCGGCGGGGAGGGCGCCTTCGACCGGCACCTCGAAACCCACTACCGCCCCGCCGCCTTCGGCATTCGCCGCGAAGGCCCGTCCCCCGTGCTCCTCGGCGACCTGCAGCACGATGGCCAGGCCCAGCCCGGAGCCGGGGGTGGTGCGGGCGCCGACGGCGCGGTAGAAGCGCTCGAACACCCGGGGCAGATCGGCGGGCTCGATGCCCGCTCCGTGGTCTCGCACTTCCAGGCGGCCGCCGCGCAGCGACACCTCCACCGGCGTTCCCGCCGGCCCGAATTTGCCGGCATTGTCCAGCAGGTTGGCCACGGCCCGGGTCAGGCGGCCGGGCTTCCCCGCCAGGACGGTTGCCTCGGCAGAGAGAAGCACCTCCCGGCCGCTGCGCCGGCGGAAGCGTTCCACCGACTCGACCACGATCTCGTCGAGGCGCACGGTCGCCTCCTCCTCGGGCGGGGCGTCGGCGGCCAGGTCCACCAGTTCCGCCACCAGCGCCGAGAGCTCCTCGAGTTCCTGGCGGGCGTCGCTGAGCAGTTCGGCACGGTCGGTCGCCGGCATGTCGCCCACCCGGGCGAGCACTTCGATGTTGGTGCGCAAGGAGGTCAGCGGGGTGCGCAACTCGTGTCCGGCATCGGCCACCAGGCGGCGCTGCTGCGCCCGCGACGAGGCCAGGGCGGAAAGCATCGTGTTGAACGAGGCTGCCAGGCGCCCGATCTCGTCGCGCCGGGTCACCTCGATGGGCACTTCGAGGTCCCGCGTGGCGGCCACGTGCTCGGCTGCCCGGGTCAGGACCGCTACCGGGCGCACGGCGCGGTGTGAAACGAACCAGGCCAGCACCGCCGCCAGCAGCACCGCGCTGCCCCCGATGAGGATCAGTCGGGTGCGCAAGCCGCCCAGGAACGCGTCGGTCTCGGTCAGGTCGCGTGCCATCTGCAAGGCCACGACGACAGTCTGGGACGTCCCCTGGTCGGGGGAGACCATCTGCACGAACCCCGCCCGGGTGGTCAGCATGCGGTAGTGGACCCCGCCCACCTGCACGTCTCGCAGCAGGGTCTCCCCGTTGCCGGCGGCGATCGCCAGGTCCTCCGCCTCCACCGGTAGAACGACGCCGCCGCTGAAGGGGGCGAGCACCGCCCCCGACGCGTCCACGAACTGCATGATCAGATCGGGGCGCAGCCCCACGCCGCCGTCGGGGAAGGCCTGAGGAAAAGCGGGCAGGGTGCCGGCCGACACGATGATCCCTTGACCCCCGGGCCCCTCCTCCGGCATCGCCCGGCCCAGCAGCGCCTCGTCGATCTCGGCGCGCGCCTCGTGCTCGGCGGAGGCATAGGCAGCCCACGAGACGGCGGCCACCGCCACCGCCACCGCCAGGGCGAGGAAGAGGGTCACGCGCAGGCGGAGGCTCACGGCCGCACCACGTAGCCGATGCCGCGCACGGTGTGGATCAGGCGCGGCTCGCCGCCGGCTTCGGTCTTGCGCCGCAGGTAGCCGACATAGACATCCAGGGAGTTGCTCGTGGTCTCGAAGTCGTAGTCCCAGATGCGCTCGTAGATGAGGTGGCGGGGCAGCACGATGCCGGCGTTGACCATGAGCAGTTCGAGCAGGTCGAACTCGGTGCGGGTCAACTCGACCTCCCGTTCGCCCCGGTTGACCCGCCGAGCCGCGGGGCGCAGTTCCAGGTCGGCCACCCGCAGCACCTCCTCGCCCGAGGAGAACCCGGTGCGCCGCAGCAGGGCCCGCAGCCGCGCCAGCAACTCCTCCAGGGCGAAGGGCTTCACCAGGTAATCGTCGGCGCCGGCATCGAGGCCGGCCACCCGGTCGGACAGCTCGTGGCGGGCCGTCAGCATCAGCACCGGGGTGCGATCGCCGGTGGCGCGCATCAGGCGGCACACGCTCAAGCCGTCGAGGCGGGGCATCATGATGTCGAGGATCAGCACATCGGGCTTGTCGGCCTCCAGGGCACGACGCGCCTCCTCGCCGTCGCCGGCGGTGGCCACGCTGTAGCCCTCGAGGCGCAGCGCCCGCTCCACGGAGCGGCGCACCTGTTCGTCGTCTTCGGCGATGAGGACCCGGCGGCTCATGGTCCCAACCGTACCGCACCCTGATGAAGCAGCGGTGAGAGGATCATGAGAGACTTATGAGGCGCGAATCTCACCGCGCCCTTAGCGCTCCTTCAGGCCGCATTCATTCGCCGGTGCCAACCTGCCATCATCCGATCAGAAAGGGCCTGTGACGATGTGGCGACGATGGCTGATCCTGGTGGCGGCGCTCGGCCTGCTCCTGGCCGCCTGCGGCGGCGAGGCGGGAACCGAGGGCATCGCCTCTCTGGAAGACGAGACGGCCGAGGGGTCTACCACCACGGCGCTCGCCGCCTCGACCGATCCCGAGCAGGCCATGCTCGACTTCACCCAATGCATGCGGGACCACGGGGTGGACATGCCCGACCCGCAGATGGGGCCCGGCGGCGGATCCTTCGGCTTCACCATCCAGGGGGAGGCCGGTGAGGCCCCCGCCGACGGCGAGATGCAGCAGATGCAGGAGGCCAGTGAAGCCTGCAACCACCTGCTCGAGGGGATGGTGCAGGAGTTCGAGATGCCGGACATGTCCGAGATGCAGGACCAGATGCTGGCCTTCTCCCAGTGCATGCGGGACCACGGCATCGACTACCCCGATCCGGAGTTCACCGAGGATGGCGGCATCACCATGAGCATCGGCCCCGGCGATGAGGGTGGGATCGACCCCAGCGACCCCGGCTTCCAGGAAGCCCAGGAGGCCTGCCAGGAGATCTTCGGCGGCGGGTTCGGCGGCCCCCTGATCATCGGCTCGACCGATGCGCCCGGCGTGGGCGGCGAGGGCGAGGGTGGCATGGTGATCATCGGCGGCGGCGGCGCCGTGCCCGCCCCGGGGGGCGACGAGTAGCCGCTTGCGGCTCTCATCCCCTTCTTAACCCGGGCTAACGGCCGACTGACACCCGGGTGCGAAGCTGGGAGCACCATGACCCCAACGCCCCACAACCTGCGCCCCCTCCGCCTCTCCGCTCTGGCCGCCGCCGTGGTACTGCTGCTGGCCGGTTGTGGAGGATCGGGGTCCCCCGAAGGCATCGCCTCGCTGGAGGGCAACGACGGCGAGACCACCACCACCACCGGGACCACCGTGGATCAGGAGCAGGCGATGCTCGACTTCGCCCAGTGCATGCGCGACCACGGGGTGGACATGGAGGATCCCGCCGCGGACGGGAACGGAAGCTTCCAGATGATGCGCCCCTCCGGCGGCGGGGAAGGCGGGGAGTTCGAACCCGGCGATCGCGAGGCGATGCAGACGGCCCGGGAGGCCTGCTCCCAGTACCTCGAGGGCATCGCCCAGAGCTTCGAGCGCCCGGACATGACCGAGATGCAGGACCTGATGCTGCAGTACGCCGCCTGCATGCGAGAGAACGGGGTCGACATGCCCGACCCGGACTTCTCGGACACGGGAGAGTCGGGGGGCCAGGGGCCGGGCTCCCGCCTCGGCTTCGACACCGGGGACTACGACAAGGACGACCCCGTCTTCCAGGCGGCCAACGAGGCCTGCCAGGAGGTCTTCGGGGCCGACGGCATGCCCGGGATGATGGGCGGGGGGCCCGGCGGGGGCATGCCCCCCGGCGGCGGCACCGGCCCAAACGGAGAGGCCCCGCCCGAAGGCGGCACCCCGCCCGAAACCGACAACTGAGTTCTGAGCCGATCAAGACCGAGGAGACGAGCGATGCAAGCAGGGACGGGCCCCGCGGGGGCGGACGGCGCCGGGGGCCTTCACAGCAGGAGCCTGAAGGGATGGGTGATCACCGGGTTGGTCCTCGCCCTCATTGCCGGCGGCGGGGTGGCCTGGTGGCTCCTCGGCTCCGGCGATGGGGAGGCCTCGGCGACGACGGCGACGACCGCGCTCGCCGAGGTGGTCCTCACCGACATGGAGCAGGTGGAGACCCTCGACGGCACTCTCGGCTTCGAAGAGGGGGATCCGATCGGCTCGGGCATGGCCGGCACGCTGACCTGGGTGACCCCGGCGGGGACCGTCGTCTCCGAGGGAGACGTCCTCTACCGGGTAGAGGGCAAGCCGGTGGTCCTGCTCCAGGGTGACCTGCCCACCTGGCAGTCGATGGGCCTGGAGGAAGTCCCGCTCGCCGTCAAGGCCATGGGCACGATCACCTGGCTCCCCGAAGTGGGCACCACCCTGCAGCAAGGTGACGCGGTGGCGAAGGTGGACGAGGTGCCCGTGATCCTCCTCTATGGGGACCTGCCCGCCTACCGCAGCCTGGCTTACGGGTCGGAGGGTGCCGACGTCACCCAGTTGGAGACGGCCCTGGTGGCCCTGGGTTACGACCCCGACGGCGAGGTGACCGCCGACGAGGAGTTCGACTGGGACACCAAGCAGATGGTGCTGGACTGGCAGGAGGCGGTGGGCCTCGACGAAGACGGCCGGGTGGACCAGGGCGACATTGTCATCGTCCCCGGCCCGGTCACCGTGGGCACCCTGACCGCCACCGTGGGCGACTCCGTGCAAGGGACCACCCGCATCGGCACCGCCCGCGGCGACTCCGGGGGCAGCGAAGGGGCCGACGTCGAGCAGTTGGAGGCCGCCCTGAGCCGCCTCGGCTTCGACCCGGGGACCGTCGACGGCGTCTACACCACCGAGACCCAGGCGGCCGTCCTCGCCTGGCAGGCCGCGGTGGGGGCCGACACCGACGGCGTCGTGGACCTGGGCGAGGTGGTCTTCCGCCCCGGGACCGTGCGCATCTCCGAGAACACCCTGTCCGTCGGCGACAACGTGGCCGGCGGGGCGCCGGTCCTGGGCGCCTCTTCGGACCAGGTGCAAGTCACCGTGGCCCTCCCCGCCGACCAGCAGGACCTCCTCGCGGTCGACGACCGGGTCATCGTGGTTCTCCCCGACGGCACCGACGCCGGCGGGACCGTCACCTTCGTGGACTCCGTGGCCACCCGCAATTCCCAGTCCATGGAGGTCACCTTCAAGGTGATCGTCATCCTCGACGATGTGACCGTGGCCGCCGGCCTGGACCAGGCCCCGGTGGACATCGAGGTGGTCACCGACTCCCGAGTCGGGGTAATGGCCGTCCCGGTGACCGCCCTGCTCGCCCTGGCCGAGGGAGGGTATGCCGTCGAAGTCGACGACGGCAGCGGGAACACCCGCCTGGTCGCCGTCGACCCCGGGATGTACGCCGACAACCTCGTCGAGATCACCGCTTCGGGCCTGCAACCCGGAGACCTGGTGGTGGTCCCGTGAGCCCCGTCCTCGAGATGAAAGGGGTGACCCGGCTGTACCCGGGCACCCCTCCCGTCCCAGCCCTGCGCATCATGGGAACGCTCGACCGGCCCACCGGCGGCACGGTCGAGGTGAGCGGCTTCGAAGTGGGGAGGATGTCCGACCGGCAGTTGTCGGCCCTCAGGGCGCAGCGGATCGGCTTCGTCTTCCAGCAGTTCCACTTGCTCGATGCCGAAACCGCCCTCGACAACGTGGCCGACGGCCTGCTCTACACCGGGAGGCCGGCGGCCGAGCGGAGGCGCCTGGCCGCCGAGACCCTGGGCGCCTGGCCGCCGAGACCCTGGACCGGGTGGGCCTGGGCCACCGCATGCAACAGCACGCCAGCAAGTTGTCGGGCGGCGAGCGCCAGCGGGTGGCGGTGGCCCGCGCCGTGGTCGGCCGCCCGGCCCTGGTGCTGGCCGACGAGCCCACCGGCAACCTCGACTCCAAGTCCAGCGAGTCGATCGTGGGACTGCTCGAGGAACTGAACGCCGAGGGCATCACCATGGTGGTGATCACCCACAACCCGGAGATCGCCGCCCGGTTCCCCCGCCGGGTGGCCCTGCGCGACGGTGTGGTCGAATCCGACGAGACCCGGGTGGAGGTGGCGCCGTGAACGACAACGGCCTCGCTCCCAGCCGCATGCACCTCTCCGATGTGCTCCGCACCTCGGGAGTGGGCCTGCGCTGCTCCGCACCTCGGGAGTGGGCCTGCGCCCCCGCAAGCTGCGCGCCGGGCTCTCGGCGCTGGGGATCATGATCGGCCTCGCCTCCCTCGTCGCCGTCCTCGGCCTGTCGGAGTCTTCCAAGTCCGACTTGCTCGCCCAGATCGACCGCCTCGGCACCAACCTGCTCGTGGTCCAGGCCGGCCAGGGCATCGGCCTGGGCTCGGCCGAATTGCCCGACACCGCCTCGGCGATGGTGAGCCGCATCGGGCCGGTGGAGGAGGTATCGGCCGCCGGAACCCTCGACGCCAACGTCTACCGCACCGACCTGGTGCCGGTCAGCCAGTCGGGGGGGATAAGTGTCCGAGCCGTGGAGACCGATCTCCTCGAAACCCTGGGAGGGGGCGTGGCCGTCGGGCGCTTCCTCGACGAAGTCACCGCCGAGTACCCCGCCGTGGTCCTGGGCAGCGTCGCCGCCGAGCGCCTGGGGATCACCGACCTGGAAGACCGGCCGCTGGTGTGGCTGGGCGGGCAGTGGTTCCCCGTGGTGGGCATCCTGGCTCCGATCGACCTGAGCCCCGACCTCGACCGGGCCGCCCTGGTCACCCAGGCCGCGGCCGAGGAATACCTCGACTACGACGGCGTGCCGGGGACGCTGTACGTGCGCACCGACCCCGAGTGGGTCGATGCGGTCATGAGCGTGCTGCCTCCGACGGTGAACCCGGAGAACCCGGATCAGGTAGAGGTGAGCCGCCCCACCGATGCCCTGGAAGCCAAGGCCGCTGCCGAGAGCGCTTTCACCAACCTGTTCCTCGGCCTGGGTGCTGTGGCTCTCCTGGTGGGAGGCGTCGGAATCGCCAACGTCATGGTGATCTCGGTACTGGAGCGCCGCGCCGAGATCGGCCTGCGCCGCGCCCTCGGCGCCACCCGGCGCCACGTGGCGGTGCAGTTCCTGCTGGAAGCGCTGATCCTTGCGGCCGCCGGTGGCATCGGCGGCGTCCTGCTGGGAGCCGGGGTCACCGCGGCCTACGCCCGGATCCGCGGCTGGGGTTTGCTGATCCCCAGCCTGGCCCTGTGGGGCGGCCTGGCGGCGGCCCTGTTCATCGGCACCCTGGCCGGCCTCTACCCCGCCATGCGGGCGTCGCGCCTGTCTCCCACCGAAGCCCTGCGGACTACCTGAGAACGCGCATCAACAGGTCCGGGGCATCATCGTCATGCGCCAGTCCACAGACCTCAGGGCGATGATGCGGGTTCCCTTGTTGATGCGTGTTCTGAGAACACGTCAACCGGTCCCGGCCCTCTCCTCCTGCGGTGACGGGGAGGAGAGCACCCCCGGCTCACCGGCGCCGGGCCCCGCTTCGAGCGCGTCGCTCTCGATCGGCATTCCCGAGGCCCGCTGAGGATTCACCCCTCCCTCACCTGTACTTCACCGTTCCCGAACCTCGCTTCGTCATGCTCCCCACATGCTCACCGAGACCCGGCCGGCCCCGGCCGCAACCATGCCGCCCCCTCCTCCCGCAGGGCCGCGGCCGGCCCCCCGGCGCGCCGCCAGGCTTCTGGCCCCGATCCTCCTGGTGGCAAACGCCGCGGTGATCGTGGCCCTGTGGATCGCCCACGGTGGTGCCGCCCAGTTCGGCTCACCGGCCGGCGATCTGGCCGCCATCGGCCAGGTCAGCGCCCTGCTCGGCACCCTCGCCGTGCTGGCCCTGCTCGTGCTCATCTCGCGGGCGCCCTGGCTGGAGCGCGCCTTCGGCATGGACCACCTCAACCACTGGCATCGCTGGGCGGGCATCACCGCCGTAACCCTGCTGGTCACTCATGTCATCGCTTCCACCCTGGCGTACGCCGAGGCCGCCGGCAACGGCCTGGCCCGCCAGATCGCCGACTTCGTCCTCTACTACCCCAACCTGCTGGCGGCCCTGGCCGGGTTCGGCCTGCTGCTGGTGGTGGCAGTGACCTCGGCGCGCGCCCTGCGCCGGCGCTTGCGCTACGAGACCTGGTGGCTCTTCCACCTCTACGCCTACCTCGCCGTGGCCCTCTCCTTCGCTCACCAGATCACGCTGGGGAGCGACCTGGCCCGGGATCCCTGGGCCCGGGGTTACTGGATCGCCCTCTTCGCCGCCACCGCCGCCGCACTCCTCGGCTACCGCTGGCTGCTCCCCGTCTCCCGGGCCTTCCGCCAGCGGCTGCGGGTAGCCGAAGTCGCCGCCGAGTCGGACGGCGTCGTCACTCTGACCCTGCGCGGGCGCCGTCTCGAGGCGCTCCCGGCCGAGGCGGGGCACTTCTTCCTGCTTCGCTTCCTGCGCAAAGACCGCTGGTGGAAGGCTCACCCCTTCTCCTTGTCGGCGGCCCCCGACGGGCGCAGCCTGCGCTTCACGATCAAGGCCCTGGGCGACGACACCGCCGCCCTGCGCCGGATCCCGATGGGGACCCCGGTGATGGCGGAGGGGCCCTACGGCGCCTTCCGGGCCGACCGCGCCGCTACGGAGAGGCTGGTGCTCATCGGCGGCGGCATCGGCATCGCCCCGGTCCGGGCGCTTCTCGAAGGGCTCGACCGGCCGGCGGGGGCGGTGACCGTCCTCTACCGCGCCCGCCGCCGGGAGGACGCCGTTTTACTCGACGAGGTCGCCGCCCTGGCGGCCGCCAAGGGATATCCCTTCTTCGTCTCCTACAGCCGGGGGCCGAACCCGTCACCCGACCCGCTGCGCCCGGAGGCCCTCCGGCAACTCGTCCCCGACATCAGCCGGCGGTCGGTGTTCGTCTGCGGGCCGGCGTCCATGATCGACGCCGCCCGGGCGGGCCTGCGGGCCGCCGGCGTCCCTCGCAGCCGTGTGATCTACGAACGATTCGGATACTGAAAGGCTCGGCATGAAACGCGTCATCGCTGCCGTCTCGCTCACCGTGGCCGGCCTCGCCGCGCTGCTCGGCTTCAAGACCCGGGACGCTTCCTCCGAGGCCGCCGCCCCAACCACCACGACCATCGGCCAGCCCGCGGTCACCACCACCGGCGGCGGGACCCCGGCCGAACCCACTACGACGACTGCGGCGGGAGCCGCCACGACGGCAGCCCCCGCGACGGTCCAAGTCGACGGCCCCGTCGTCGATACCCGCTACGGCCCGGTGCAAGTCGCCGTCGTGGTCGCCGACGGGGTCCTGGTCGACGTCGTCGCCCTCCAACTCCCCAGCGGCGACCGGGAGAGCGACCAGATCAGCGAGTACGCCGCTCCCCGGTTGGAGGAGATGGCCCTGGCCGCCCAGAGCGCCGAGATCGACGTCGTCTCCGGCGCTACCTTCACCTCCCGAGCCTACGCCGACTCGTTGCAGGCCGCCCTCGACGAGGTTGGAATGTGATGGCGGCCGGCCTCCTCGAGAAGCGGCGCGTGGAGCGGGTCATGGGCACCGCCGTATCCCTGGCGGTGCCCACAGGCGCTCCCCCGACGATCCTCGACGAGGTCTTCGCCTGGCTGCAGTGGGTGGACCGTACCTTCAGCGTGCACCGGCCCGACAGCCAGGTGTCTCGCGTCGGCAGCGGTGAACTGTCTCCGGGGCAGGCGCACCGCCTGGTGGACGAGGTGCTCGACCGTTGTGCCGAGTTGTTCCTGGAAACCGAGGGTTGGTTCGACGCTTGGCCATTGGGCCCGGCGGGCAAGGTGGACCCATCGGGCTACGTCAAAGGCTGGAGCATCGACGTGGCCTGCGCCCTGCTGGCCGGCGCCGGGATCCGGGACTACTGCCTCGCCGCCGGCGGCGACGTCCGCGTCGCCGGGTGGGCCGGGGACGGCGCGCCGTGGCGCATCGGGGTGCAGCACCCGATCGACAGGCAGTCCGTGGCCGCCGTCATTCAGGCGAGCCCCCTGGCTGTAGCCACTTCGGGGGCGTACGAGCGGGGGGCCCACATTCACGGCCGTCGCAGCGAGAGGCTGCTGAGCGCCACCGTCGCCGGGCCCCGCCTGGGCATGGCCGACGCCCTGGCCACCGCCCTCTTCGCCGCCGACGGCGAGGCCCCCTGGTTCGCGCGCTTCCGCGGCTACGAGTACCTCACCATCGGCCGCGACGCCAGGGTACGCTGGACCCCGGGTCTGGACGCCCGTATCGCCGCCTCCTTGCCGGCGGCCTGAGGTCCGGGCGGGCGCCGTCGGGCACCCCCGCCTACGCTCCGGGGGAGCGATCCATGTCGCCGCCGGGCATGTCCGTACTTGCCGGCGCAGGTAGTTGTGATCCGGGCGCCAAGACGAGGACGCCGGGCGTCAGCCGGGCCCAGTCGACCCGGAGGTCGTCACCGGTGCTGTCCGCATCGGTGTACATGCTGATCCCCACCCGGCCGGTGGAGAGGCCCGTCCTGCTGCCCTCCCAGACAAGGGTCTCATTGATGTAGAAGCGGAAGTAGTTGCCCACCGCTTCCACCTTGACGACGTTCCACCCTTCCTTGCTCACCGCAGGGGTGTGAGTCCAGCCCTTCACTTGGCTGGAGGACCCGTCGGCCTTGATCTTGAAGACCGAGAACATGCCCTCTTCCCCAGGGTTTTCGTTGCTGTACTGGAAGAAGAAGGCAGGGGCGAAGTCGAAGTCGGTGGGCACATCGACGCGGCTGCGCACCACCAGCCGGTTGGCGCAATAGGTGCAGCCGAGGCGCTTCATCCGGGCTTCGTAGGTGAAGTCGGCGAACTTGCCGATGCGGGCTAGGGAAGCCGTGTCCCCGGGCAGCCCCTCCGTACGGAAGACGGTGCTGCCGGCGTGCCCCCAGGTGCCGGTGAGCACCGACCACCCGTTGTGGTGGAGATTGAAGTCGGACGAGAAGCCGGTCGCCGCGCGGGGGGTGGCCCCGGCGGCGGGGATGCCGCCCGCCGGGACGGCCGCCAGCCCGAGCAGCAGCACCACCAGGCAGGCGACTGCCAGGCGCGCCCGGCAGGACCCGAGCGCATACCAGCGTGTCGTGTTCATCTCTCACCTCCGGCCGGCCGCCGGGGGCCGTGCCCATAGGGGTAGAGCTGCACCGTGCCCGCTCTGCGCGGGAACACTACCCCTTCGGGCGGCCGGCTCGTCCCGGGTCCTCTCTTGCTTGGGCGCCTCCGCCCTCTACGCTCGGCTGAGCCTCCTGCCCCAGCCCGAAAGGAACCACCATGACCGAGATCACCCTGTCGGTGCCCGAGATCCACTGCGACCACTGCAAGGTGGCCATCGAAGGGGCCGTGAGCCTGCTGGAGGGAGTGGGGCGCGTCCTGGTCGACGTGCCCTCCGCCACCGTGGACCTCGGCTACGAAGACCCGGCCACGCTGGACCAGATCATCGCCGCCATCGAGGCCCAGGGCTACTCGGTGCCGGCCCAGGCCTGAGCCTGCCGTGGCCGCCGGCACCGAGACCATCGTCTTCGACGTCGAGGGGATGACCTGCGCCTCGTGCGCCCTGCGCATCGAGCGGGTCCTCTCCCGGCAGGACGGGGTGGCGGCGGCGGCGGTCAGTTTCGCCGGGCAGGAGGCGCGCGTCGAGGCACTGCCCGGCGCCGATATGTCCGCCCTGGAGGCCGCCGTCTCCCGCCTCGGCTACAGGGCCACCCGGGCGCTGCCGGAGGAGCAAGGGGCGAGCGTGGCGGCCCGCTACGGCGCCGAGGCCCGCTACCAGGCCCGCAACCTCGCCGCCGCCGCGGCCCTGGCCCTGCCGGTGTTCTTGATCTCGATGTTCGGCGACATGCACTCGACGGCGTGGCG
>JALOLI010000083.1 GCA_025456165.1 Acidimicrobiia bacterium
CATCATCGACACCCCGGGCCACGTCGACTTCACCGTCGAGGTGGAGCGGGCCCTGCGGGTGCTCGACGGCGCCGTGGCCATCTTCGACGCCGTCGCCGGGGTGGAGCCGCAGTCGGAGACGGTGTGGCGCCAGGCCACCCGCTACGGCGTCCCCCGCATCTGCTTCGTGAACAAGATGGATCGCATCGGGTCCGACTTCCACGCCTCGGTCGACTCCATCGCGGCCCGTCTCGAGGCCAACCCGCTGGTGCTGCAGCTCCCCGTGGGCTCTGAAGGCGGCTTCCGCGGCGTCATCGACCTGATCGAGATGAAGGCCCACCTGTGGCCGGACGGCATGGGCGACCGCTGGGACACCGTGGAGATCCCCGCCGACCTCCTCGCCGACGCCGAGAAGTGGCGCCACGTCATGCTCGAGAAGGTCGCCGAGACGGACGAGCACCTGCTCGAGAAGTACCTCGAGGACGCTCCGATCTCGACCGACGAGATCCGCCAGGCCATCCGCGCCGGCACCCTGGGCGGGCGCTTTCAGCCGGTGCTGATGGGCACCTCCTTCCGCAACAAGGGGGTGCAGCCCCTCCTCGATGCGATCGTGGCCTACCTGCCCAGCCCGGTGGAATTGCCCCCGGTGTCCGGCTTCAAGCCCGGCCTGGAGCACGAGGCCCTGACCCGCCGCGCCGAGGACACCGAGCCGTTCGCCGCTCTGGCCTTCAAGATCATGAGCGATCCTTACGTGGGCAAGCTCACCTACTTCCGGGTCTACTCCGGCCATGCCGCCAAGGGCGACGGCATCCTGAACGTCAGCACCGGCAAGAAGGAGCGGCTGGGACGCCTGCTGCGGATGCACGCCAACCACCGCGAGGACATCGAGGATGTCTTCACCGGCGACATCGTGGCCGCGGTGGGCCTGAAGAACACCACCACCGGGGACACCCTGGCCGCCATCAACGCCCCGATCCAGCTGGAGTCCATGACCTTCCCGGCTCCGGTTATCTCGATCGCCATCGAGCCGCGGACCAAGGCCGACCAGGACAAGCTGGGCGACGGCCTCCACCGGCTCTCCGAGGAGGACCCCACCTTCCTGGTTCGCAGCGACGAGGAAACCGGGCAGACCATCTTGTGGGGCATGGGCGAATTGCACCTCGAAGTCCTGGTCGACCGGCTGCAGCGGGAGTTCGGCGTGAACGCCACGGTCGGCCGGCCCCAGGTGGCCTACCGGGAGACGATCCGCGAGGCCGTTCGGGGCGTCGAGGGCCGCTACGTCAAGCAGACCGGCGGCCACGGCCAGTACGGCCATGTGGTCATCGACCTGGAGCCCAACCCCGGTGGCGGCTATGAGTTCGTCGACCAGACCCGCGGCGGGGTCGTCCCCCGGGAGTACGTCGGGGCGGTAGCGTCGGGCATCGAGGAGGCCCTCGACTCCGGCGTGCTGGCCGGTTACCCGATGCTCAACGTGCGGGCCATCCTGGTAGACGGCTCCTCGCACGCCGTCGACTCGTCCGACATGGCTTTCAAGATCGCCGGCTCCATGGCCCTGCAGGAAGCCGCCCGCCGGGCCGGCGTCCAGTTGCTCGAGCCGGTCATGGCCGTCGAGGTCGTCACCCCCGAGGAGTACATGGGGGACGTCATCGGCGACCTCAACGGGCGCCGCGGCCACATCGGCGAGATGGGCCACCGCTCCGGTGCCCGGGTCATTGCCGCCCGGGTGCCGCTCGGCGAGATGTTCGGCTATGCCACCGATGTGCGCTCCCGGACTCAGGGGCGCGCCAGTTACACCATGCAGTTCGATTCGTACCAGCCGGTACCGGAACCCATCGCCCGCGACATCGTGGCGAAGGTCCGGGGATAGGCCCGAGGAGAGGATGAGTAGCGATGGGTAAGGAGAGGTTTGAGCGTACGAAGCCGCATGTGAATGTGGGGACGATGGGTCATATTGATCATGGGAAGACGACTTTGACGGCGGCGATTACGGGGATTACGATTGCTATTGCGCATGTGGAGTATGAGACTGATGCGCGGCATTATGCGCATGTTGATATGCCGGGGCATGCGGATTACATTAAGAATATGATTACGGGGGCGGCTCAGGTTGATGGTGCGGTGTTGGTGGTGGGGGCTGATGATGGTCCGATGCCGCAGACTCGTGAGCATGTGTTGTTGGCCCGGCAGGTGGGTGTGCCTTGTATTGTGGTGTATTTGAATAAGGTTGATTTGGTGGATGATCCTGAGTTGTTGGATTTGGTGGAGTTGGAGGTTCGGGACCTTTTGACGGAGTATGAGTTTCCGGGGGATGAGGTTCCGGTGGTGCGGGGGTCGGCTTTGTTGGCTTTGGAGGGGGATCCGAAGCATGAGGAGTCGGTGTTGGAGTTGATGGCGGCGTTGGATTCGTATGTTCCTATGCCGAAGCGTGATGTGGATAAGCCGTTCCAGATGCCGGTGGAGGATGTGTTTTCGATTACGGGTCGGGGGACGGTGGTGACGGGTCGGGTGGAGCAGGGGCATCTGTCGGTTGGTACTGAGGTTGAGGTGGTGGGGATCCGTCCTACTCGTAAGACGGTGGTGACGGGTGTGGAGATGTTCCGGAAGTTGTTGGATCAGGCTCAGGCTGGGGACAATGTGGGTTTGCTGTTGCGGGGGATTGGTAAGGAGGAGGTGGAGCGGGGGCAGGTGGTGTGTCATCCGGGGTCGATTACTCCTCATACCGAGTTTGAGTCGCAGATGTATGTGTTGACGAAGGAGGAGGGGGGTCGTCATAACCCGTTCTTTTCGGGGTATCGGCCGCAGTTCCATTTCCGGACGACGGATGTGACTGGGTCGATTGCTTTGGAGGAGGGGGTAGAGATGGTGATGCCGGGGGATAACACGGTGATGCGTGTGACGTTGATTTCCCCGATCGCCATGGAGGAAGGGCTGCGGTTCGCTGTCCGTGAGGGTGGCAGCGCCAGATCAAGAGGGAACACTCTTCATGCCTTCCGACAAGCGTCCACCCATTACCCTCGCCTGTGAGGTCTGCAAGCGTCGCAACTATGTGACGACCAAGAACAAGGCCAACACGCGCGAGCGTCTCGCCATCAAGAAGTACTGCCGGTGGTGCCAGCAGCACACGGCGCACCGCGAAACACGCTGACCCGCCGGCGGCGGGCTCGTGCCGCTGCCGCGGCCGGTCGAAGGTGACCCTCGAGGCCCTCACCGGAAGGGCCGTGGGCCCGGCGGCCCTGGCTGTCGAGGCCGGGCTGGTCGCTCAGTTCGCCGCCGCCAGCGGCGACGACCCGGCACGCTGGGAGGGTCACGCTCCTCCGGGCTTTGCCGCGGCGGCGTTGTTCGCCGTGGCCCCGGCATTCCTGGCGGACCCGCGGGTTGCGCCCTATTGCCGGTCGCTGCTGCACGCCGAACAGGCCTTCACCTGGCAGCGACCCCTGGCGGTGGGGGAAGTGCTGGAAGTGCGGGGCCGGGTCGGCACGGTGCGCTCCCGGGGAGCCCTCCACTTTGTCTCGTTCGAGGTCGCCGCGTCGGGTGCCGGCGGAACCTGGATGCAGGGCGCGTCCGGCTTCTTGCTCTCGGCCGAGGCGGCCGGGGGGAGCCCCGAAGAGACCGAGCCCTCGCTGGAGGAGCGCTCCGTCTGTGACGCGGCCGGGCCCGTGCCGCTGCCGCCGGCCGGCGAGCCCCTTCCGCCGCTGCGCCGCTCGGTGAGCCGCGCCGAGCTGCGGCGCTACGCCGCCGCCACCGGCGACGCCAACCCCATCCACCAGGACCACGATGCGGCGCGGGCGGCCGGCTTGCCGGGGGTGGTGGCCCACGGCCTGCTGCTCGCCGGCTGGTTCTTCCAGGCAGCCGCCCGGTTCCGGACCGGGCCGGATCCGCTGCGCTCCGCCCGGGTCCGCTTCCGCCGGCCGCTGCGCCCGGCGGCGGCGGCGGTGGTCGTCGGCCGGGTGTCCGGTCGCGGCGAGGCCGGAACCGATCTGGAGTTAGCCCTCGAGGTGCCGGGCGGCGGGCTCCCGCTGGCCACGGCGACGGTGCGGGTAACCCCATGACCGCCGGCGAGGTCCAACGCGCCGAGGAAGAGATCCTCGCCCGAGCCCGGACGGGAGATCGGGAGGCCTTCGGCGACCTCGTGGGGAGGTACCAGGACACCGTGTACACGCTGGCACTGCGGCTGGTGGGGCCCGACCTGGCGGCCGACGTCGCCCAGGAGGCTCTCTTGCGGGCCTGGAGGGCCCTGCCCCGCTTCCGCGGCGAGGCTTCCTTCGGCACCTGGCTGCACCGCATCACGGTGAACACCGCCTGGACCCTGCGCAAGCGGGCCCGCCGCCACGCCGCCGAGCCCTTGGAGGCAGACGTCGAGGACCGGGGCCTTCTGCCCGAGCGGGCCGGCGAGTTGGTGGAGGCGCGGGCCGCCTTGCGCCGGGCTCTCTCCGCCCTAACCCCAGGCCAGCGGGCGGTGGTGGTGCTGCGAGACGTCCACGGGTGGAGCAACGCCGAGACGGCCCGGGAGCTGGGCATCACCGAGATCACCGCGAAGGTGCGGCTCCACCGGGCGCGGCTGCGGCTGCGCACCCTGCTCGAGGGGGCGAGATGAGGAACCCCCTGTGCAGTCTGGCCTCACGGCTCCCGGGGGGATGGCCCGCGGCGGCCGCCGCCCATCGCGGCAATTGCCTGCGCTGTCAGGCGGAAGCGGCGCGCGACCGGACCGTGCGGCGCGGCCTGGCCGCCCTGGCCGACGATCTGATCCCGGCACCGGCGAGCCTCCAGGCCGCGGTGCTCCGGGGCCTGGGGAACCAGGATGCGGCCGACCCGCGCCGGGCGCTGGTGGCCCGGATCGCGGCCCGGCACGCAGCGGCCGCCGGCCTGGCGGCGGCGACGCTGGTGGCCCTGGGCGCCGGTCTCCTGCGGCGCCATTCCCGGGCGCTGGGTTGAGCCGCCGCAGGTGCCGCGAGGCCGGCCGCGCCTCCGGCTTGGCGGTGACGGTCGGACCCCATGTAGAATGCCGCCCGTTCGCCCAGGAGGCTCGCGCGCGTCGCAAGCCCCTCCGCACCCAGGGGCGTAGCTCAATTGGCAGAGCACTGGTCTCCAAAACCAGCGGCTGGGGGTTCGAGTCCCTCCGCCCCTGCTCGATCGGAAGGAACGACGGGAGATGAACCGAGAGCTGCGAAGGCTGGCAGAGCGTGAAGAGCAACGGGAGCGCGATCGCCGCGCCAAGGGCCCGGCCAAGCGCTCGCGCCGTCGCGTCAACATCGTCCAGTTCCTGTCCGAGGTCCGCACCGAGTTGAAGCGCGTCGCCTGGCCCACCCGGCGCCAGGTCGTCGTCTTCACGACGGTGACCTTGATCACGGCCGGGGCGGTGACCCTGTACGCCTTCGGCCTCGACCTCGGCTTCAAACGGGCCATCCTGTCCCTGCTCCAGTCGCTGACGGGGTCGGCGTGACCGACCTGACCCAGGAGCGGGTGGAGGGCCTCGACCTCCCGGTCCCGGAGGTGCTCCCTCCGGCGAGCCCCTTCGACCTGCCCGGGTCGTGGTTCGTCATCCATTCCTATTCGGGCTACGAGAACAAGGTGAAGGCCAACCTGGAGACCCGCATCCGTTCCATGCACCGCGAGGACGCCATCTTCGAGGTGACCATCCCCATGGAGGACGTGGTCGAGATCAAGGCCGGCCGCAAGGTCACCGTGGCCCGCAAGCAGTTCCCCGGCTACCTCTTGGTGCGCATGTTCATGGACGACGACTCCTGGGCGGTGGTGCGCAACACCCCCGGCGTCACCGGGTTCGTGGGCAATGCCAACAAGCCGACGCCTTTGTCGCGTCGCGAAGTGGAGCGCATCCTGGGGGTCCGCAAGGACCAGGAGGAGAAGAAGGCCCCCCGCTTCAAGCCGGAGTGGGAGGTCGGGGAGACGGTGCGCGTGGTCGAGGGCCCCTTCGCCGACTTCAACGGCGTCATCGAGGACATCAACGTCGATCAGTCCAAGGTGCGGGTCCTCGTCGACATCTTCGGCCGGGAGACCCCGGTCGAGCTGAGTTTCGAACAGATCCAGAAGTTCTAGTCCCCGGAGAGGTTCCCCATGGGTCGTAAGAAGGTCGCCGCCCTGCTCAAGCTGCAGATCCCTGCAGGCCAGGCCACGCCGGCACCGCCGGTGGGCCCGGCGCTGGGCCAGCACGGCGTCAACATCATGGACTTCGTCCGGGCCTACAACTCCGCCACCGAGAACCAGGTGGGGACGATCGTCCCGGTCGAAGTGACGGTCTACGAGGACCGCTCCTTCACCTTCGTCACCAAGACCCCGCCGGCGGCGGTCATGCTGCGCCAGGCGGCCAAGGTCGAGAAGGGTTCCGCCCAGCCGCATGTCAACAAGGTGGGCTCGGTGACCCGGGAGCAGGTCCGCCAGATCGCCCAGACCAAGATGGCCGACCTCAACGCCAACGACGTCGAGGCGGCCATGAAGATCGTCGAGGGCACGGCCCGCTCCATGGGCCTGACCGTCAAGGGCTAGTCCGGGAAGAAGTGGGAGGCCCGCCGCCGGCGGGTCGCCAGGACCACGAGGAGAGAGCAATGGGCAAGAAGCAACGCGATGCCGCCGCTCGCTACGACCGCGTCGCCACCTACGCCCCGGCGGAAGCACTGAGCCTGGTCAAGGCTCTGGCGCACGCCGGTTTCGACGAGACCGTAGAGGCGGCCTTCAACCTGGGCATCGACGCCCGCCAGGCCGATCAGATCGTCCGCGGTACCGTCACCCTGCCCCACGGGACCGGCAAGTCGGTGCGGGTCCTGGTGTTCGCCGATGGCGAGAAGGCCCGCGACGCCCAGGCGGCCGGAGCCGACATCGTCGGCGGAGCCGAACTGGCCGCGGCCATCACCGCCGGCCAGCAGGCCCTCGACTGGGATGTCACCATCGCCGTCCCCGCCTTGATGAGCGAGGTGGGCAAGCTGGGGCGGCTGCTCGGCCCTCGCGGCCTCATGCCGAACCCCAAGGCCGGCACGGTGAGCGACGACATCTCCCGCACCGTGCGTGAGTTCAGGGGCGGCCGCGTGGAATACCGCAACGACCGCTACGGGAATGTGCACGTGGTGCTGGGCAAGGTCTCCTTTCCTGAGGTGTCGCTGATCGAGAACCTGGCGGCGGTGGTCGAGGAGCTGACCCGCAACCGCCCCGCGGCCGCCAAGGGCCGCTACATCCGCAAGCTGGCGGTGTCCTCCACCATGGGGGTGGGCGTCAAGGTGGACGTGAACCAGCTCGACGGGCTCGTCGAGCGCTGAGGCCTTCCGCGGCAGTGAGGTGCGCCCGGCCTGCCGGCCGGGCGCACTTGCGTGAGAGAGGGGACGGGGGGATCCGGGGACCATTGGCGGGCCTGCGACCGGCGACGGGCCAGGAGGTCGCCGATCCGGCTCACCGGGTGGGCCAGGGTAGGGGCTGGCCGCAGACCGATGGCGACCCGCCGGTGGCGAGCGTTGGTGGGGACGCTCTCCTTCGGCGCCACGGATCCCCCCGTGTCCGACCATCATCGCACCGCGGGGGCCGGGTTGTCCAGGGGCATCCCCCGCCCCGGCTTTGCCCGCGGCGATCGCCGGCACTACCCTCCAATCCCACAACTCAAGGACCGCAGACCGCCGGCCCCCCGGGGCCAAGGGCCGCAAGGCCACCGGCGCAGGTTCGCCAGGCTCCTCGTGGGCTCCCGCGATCCCGGTCCGGGAGCCTTTGTTGTGCGAGGGCGTGCCCTCGCCGGACGTCAAGGAGACTGGATGCCACGACCCGAGAAGGTTCAGGCGGTGGCCGACATCCGGGAGCGCCTCGAGCGGGCGCAAGCCGTGTTCGTCGCCGAATACGCCGGCCTCACGGTGAAGGAGCAGCGCGAGCTGCGCCGCGGGTTGCGGGCTGCCGGAGGCGAGTTCCGGGTCGTCAAGATGACCCTGGCGCGCCGTGCCGCCGACGAGCTGGGCAGGCCCGCGTTCAAGGACCTGCTCGGCGGCCCGGCCGGCCTGGCCTACGCCTACGACGACCCCTCCGCCACCGCCCGCCTGCTGCGCGACTTCGCTCGCGACCACGCCCGCCTGCTGCTCAAGGGGGCGCTGTTCGGCGCAGAAGTGCTCCCCCCCGAGCGCGTTGCCGCCTTGGCCGACCTGGAGCCCCGCCCGGTGCTCCTGGCCCGGGTGGCCGGTGCCCTGCAAGCCCCGCTGGCTGCCATGGCCGGCGTGCTTGCCGCCGTGCCGCGCGGCCTGGCCACGGTGCTGGGCGCCCTGGCCGACAAGATGACCGCTGCGGCGCCGGCGCTGGAGGCCGCTCCCGCCGAGGCTGCAGCCGAGACGGCAATCGAGCCGGCAGCCGAGACCGCAGCCGAGACCGCAGCCGAAGCCGCAGTCGAGGCCGCTCCGGCCGCGACGGAAGCCGAGCCGGCAGCCGAGCCGGCAATCGAGGCAGCCGAGACCGCAATCGAGACCGCAACTGAGGAACCTGGCAGCGAGGCGGCAGCAGCCGCCGAGCAACCGGCCGAGGAGGCCGCCACCAGCGAGGCCGACAAGGCCGAGGAGGAATGAACCCGATGGCCACCAAGCTGACCCACGACGAACTGCTGGCGATCTTCGAGACGATGACCGTCCTGGAGCTCTCCGAGTTCGTCAAGAAGTTCGAAGACCGATTCCAGGTGACTGCGGCCGCCCCCATGGCCGTGATGGCCGCCCCCGCCGCCGCCGCTGCCGCCGAGGAGGAGAAGGACGAGTTCACCGTCATGCTGATCTCCTCGGGCGAGAAGAAGATCCAGGTCATCAAGGAGGTCCGCACGCAGCTCGAGGGTGCCGGTGCCATCGTCGAACTGAAGTAACTCAGGCGAGACTGGCGAGTGGGCCCGGCCGATCGGCCGGGCCCACTCGCGTCATGGTCGGCCGAACTACTTCGCGTTGCCCGCGCCTCCACGGCGCTCCGGGAAGCCCCTAGCCTGTTCCTCATGATCGGGCCCATCGTCTTGGTGCTGGCCGGCGGGATCGCCGGGTGGTTCAGCGGAGACTGGGCCGGAGCGGTGGCGGGGGCTGCGGTCGGCCTGCTGGTCACCTTCGGAGTGGCCGGGGCGGCAGCGTGGTGGTCGGCTCAGGTGGGCCGCACACTGGACCCCGCTACGGCGCGAGCGGTGGCCCCACGACCTCCCGGTTTCGGCCCGCTGTGCGATGTG
>JALOLI010000352.1 GCA_025456165.1 Acidimicrobiia bacterium
GGTGGTGGCCAGGTCGAGGCCGTCCAGCAGAGCGTCGAGACGGGCGCCGGCCTCCGGAGCCGCCGCCAGGGTGCGCAACTCCTCGACCAGAGCGGGGAGCTGCGGCCCCACCTGGCGCGTCAGGGTCTCCTGCAGCAGGCGCTCCACCAGAGCCAGGTCGGCCCGCATCTCGGCCGTGTCGGCCGCCAGGTGCTCAGGAGCACGCCCGGGAGGCAAAGTCATGGCGGGGAGAGTAGAAGAAGCGGCGCCCGGGCAGGCGGGGCCTTGACGGATCCCGGCTCTGCTTTCATACTGCAAGCATGCCGAACATACTCATCCGGGATGTGCCCGCGGAAGTCCACAGCGAACTCGCCCGGCGGGCGGAACAACAGGGAAGATCGTTGCAGCAGTACCTCACGGCCCTCTTGACCCGCGAGGCCACCACCCGCACACTCGACGATGTGCTCGACCGCGTAGACCGACTGCAAGGGGGCCACCTCAGCTTCGCCGAAGCCGTTGAGGCTCTCCGTCAGGTCCGCGAGGAACGGTGATCGTCCCCGACGCTTCGATCATCGCCGCAGCGGTGACAGACAGCGGCGTGGCCGGTCCGTTCGCCCGCGACCTGCTGCGCCGAAGTGCCGGGGTCGCCATGCCCGACTTCGCAGACGTGGAGACCACCGCCGTCCTGCGGAAGCGATGGACGGCGAGGGCTCTGGACGATCTGGATTTCCTGCTTGCCCTCGACGCCCTGAGCGCCCTCCCCTTTCCCCGCTACCCGGCCCGGGCCTTCCTCGGCAGGGCCTACGAACTGCGGGCCAACCTCACGCCCTACGACGCCGTCTACGTGGCCCTGGCGGAGGCCCTGGAGGCGGAACTGGTCACCGCCGACCGGCGTCTGGCGGCGGCTCCGGGGATCCGCTGCCGGGTGCGGGTGATTCCGCCGGAGTGATCGCCCGCCGGCTCAGATGTCGGCGTTGAAGGTATCGCAGAGGCTGGGGTCGCCGCCGTCGAGCCCCACCCGGAACCAGGTCTGGCGCTGCACCGACGACCCGTGGGTCCACGACTCCGGGTTGACCCGGCCCTGCATCTGCTCCTGGATGCGATCGTCGCCTACCGCCGCCGCCGCGTCGAGGGCCTGGGCGGCCTGGGCCGGGGTGATCGGCTCCAGATAGCCGGTGGCCACCGCGTGATTGGCCCACACCCCGGCGTAGCAGTCGGCCTGCAGTTCGGTGCGCACCGAGGCGCCTTCGGCGCCCGCTCCCTGGCCGGCGCTCGACAGGGTGCCCAACAGATTCTGGACGTGGTGCCCGTACTCGTGGGCAATCACATACGCCTCGGCGAAGGGGCCGCCCTCCGCCCCGAAGCGGGTCTGCAATTCGTCGAAGAAGCCGAGGTCGATGTAGATGCTGCCGTCGTTGGGGCAGTAGAAGGGCCCCACGGCGCTGGTGGCGTAGCCGCAGCCGGTGTCGACCCCGTCGGTGAAGAAGGTGGTGGCCGCCAACTGGTAGCCCTGGACCGCCTGGCTCCAGTAGGCCTGGACGCTGTTCACGTAGCCCACGATGCGACAGTCGTCGCGCTCGTTGGCATCGGCTCCCGTCCGGCACTCCTGGGAGAGGTCGTTGGTCGCCCCCTGGCCCACGGTCTCGCCCTGGAGGCCGCCCACCAACTCGGATGGATCACCCCCGAGGAACGCCACGATGCCGAGCAGGCCGCCGCCGGCGGCCACTCCCTTGCCGGCGCCCATCCCGCGGCGGTCGCGCACCTGGCTGGTGTCGAGGCGGGCGTCGCGTCGAAAAGTCATCGTCCTCCTCCTGAGGAGGCCAGGTTATCGGAGGCCCGGACTGAAGCGGCCGCCGGTCAGCCGCTGGCGAGCAAGTCCAGATCGGTCACCGCGTAGGTGGCGATCCTGGGGTCGGTGCTGCCCCAGCCACCCAGCCCGGCCGGCTCGGCCACCAGGACCCGAACCTGAGCGGGGTCGTCGACGGTGACCACCAGCAGCCGGCCATCGTAGGCCAGCACCCAGTCCCAGTTCGGGGCCCAGATGGCCTGGATCGAGTACTCGGGGCTCACCTCGCCCGACCAGAGGGTGCGCGCCGCCCCGTCGGGAGTGGCGAGCGTCAGGCTCGACTGGTTGCCGCCGTTGCGAGCGATGATCTGCTCGCCGGTGGGGGTGACCGTGGCGCCGCTCTCGACCGCAGGAGCTGCCGGGAGTTGCGCCGGCGGGACGTCCTCGGTCTCCCCGGTTCGCACGTCCACGATCTTCTGCCAGGCCACCACCAGGGACTGGTCGGTGGGCCAGGAGAACATGGTCACCTCGAGCCGCCCATCCGGCAGGAAAGCCAGCTGGGGCCCGGTGTCGTACCCGGCGTCGGTCACACAGAGCAAGTCCTGCGAAGGGGCCCCGGCGGCGGCCACCACCCGCACACACCCGCTCTGGATCTGGGTCTTCGGGTCCCCCACCATGGCGAAGTAGGCCACCGTCCCGCGCAGCGACCGATCGGGGGCGTCGGCGAGGGCCGGGAACTCGGGTGCCGGCCGGCCGAAGGCGATCAGGTCCCGCACCAGGAAGAAGCCGCCGACTACCAAGGCGAGGACCACCGCCCCGACGACGTACGGCCAGACCGGCCTCCGCTCCAACGATTGCCCGGTCATGGCCCGACCTCCCCAGGACGAGCGCCGGAGGTCTAGCCCCCCGGCGCAGCATCACGACTAGAGCACGGTATGACCGGCATCCGGCATCCGGCATCCGGGATGTCCCGGAGGGGACCGCCGGGGTCTCCGCACCGTACCGGCAGTTCCCCGGCAGGGGGGCGGCCGCGGCACCAGTCGCGTGATCCGGACCCGGTAGGGTCATGCCGTCGGCCGACATCCGTCGAACCCCCGGTTGATCAGACGAGGATGAGGCAATGGCGCACGATCCCGCGGCGGAACTGGCCACCAAGCGGGCCACGCTGGAGTCGCAACTCGAAGAGCTCCGCCGACCCCCGGAGCCGGGATCGATCGGCTTCGGCAAACGCGTGGGCGAGGGCACCAGCCACGCCGTCGACCGGATCGCCGCCGTGTCGGCCGAGGAGAAACTGCAGGCGATGCTCACCGACGTGAAGCGGGCGCAGGCGAAGCTGGCCGACGGGACCTACGGCCGCTGCGACGAGTGCGGCGCCGACATCGGGGCCGAGCGCCTCGAAGCCCGTCCCTGGGCGACCCACTGCGTGCGCCACGCCTGAGGAAGCGGGTCGCCTTCCTACACTCGGCGCGGCGAACGCCCGCCCCCGTAGCTCAGGGGATAGAGCAGCGGTTTCCTAAACCGTGTGTCGCAGGTTCGATTCCTGCCGGGGGCGCCGAGCGAACGGCTTTGCCTCACCCGACCGGCCGGGAGAGCCGTGCCGACAGCCACTTCGGCCGGGCCGGCAGGGCCCGCAGGATGGCCGCCCCGGCCAGGGCCGT
>JALOLI010000353.1 GCA_025456165.1 Acidimicrobiia bacterium
CGCGGTGCTCGCCCACCTGGAGGGCCGCTTGCCCGGCGGGGTGCGCCTGGTGCGGCTGAGCGGCGCCGATCCCGCCCACATCATCGAGGCCTGGGAAGGCGCCGCCCGGGTGTTCCTGGTCGATGCGATGGTTTCGGGGGCGCCGGCGGGCACCTGGCGCCGTTTCGATGTCGCCGCCGAGCCCCTGCCTACCGAGGTGAGATTGGCCTCCACTCACGCCCTGGGGGCGGGGGAGGCCATCGAAATGGCCCGGGTGCTGGGGCGCCTGCCCCAGGCTCTGACGGTCTATGCGATCGAGGGCACTACCTTCACCGTCGGCGCCGTGATCGGCGCCGCGGTGGCCACCGCCGCAGGCGAGGCGGCCGCCCGGATCCTCGAGGAGGTTTGTGGTGCATGAAGCCGGCCTGGCCCGGGACCTGATCCGCCGGGCGGAGGACCTGGCCGTGGCCGAAGGAGCCCGGCGGGTCACCGCCGTCACCGTTCGCATAGGCGGCCTGGCCAACGTCACCGGGGAGCACCTGCGCGAGCACTTCCTGAACGAGGCCAGGGGCACCTTGGCCGAGGGGGCAAACGTCGAGGTGGTGGAAGGGCCCTCGGGCGAGGAAGCCATCTCCGACCCCCATGCCCTGGACCTGCTGCTGGTGGGCATCGAGGTCGAGGAGAGCCTCTGAGCGCCGGGCTGGGGGAGCCGATCCGCCGGGTTCACGCCGCCGGCGGTGCAAGCGGTCGGCCGAGGTCCTTGACGTAGGTCAGGGTGCGGCGGCTGGGGACGAAGCCGAGGCGCTCGTAGACCGCGGTGGCCCGGGTGTTGCTGTCCTGGTCGACCGTCAGAGCGGAGCTGGTGATGCCCACCTCGAGCGCAGCCTGCATCGTGCGGAGCAGCAGGTGGGTGGCCAGCCCGTTTCGCTGCCAGGCCGGCCTGGTGCCCACGCGCTCGATCCACACCTCCTCGAACCCCTCGCGTTCGGTCGCTTCGGGATCGACGGCGGCCAGGCACAGGGCGACTACCTCAGGGCCCGCGGTGGCCAGGAAGCTCAGGTCGGGCCGGAAGATGGCATCGCCGGTCACGCGCCGCTCCCAGTGCTCGGCGTCGAGGGGCATGCTGTCCCAGTGGAGGGCGAAGGCCTCGTTGGCCGCCAGGCGGGTGGCCTCGTCCCGCTCCTTGGACCAGGGGACGACGGTGATGCCCGGCGGCAAGGCCGCCGTCGAAGGAAGGGCGGCCGGGAGAGGCCGGCGCATCTCCACGAAGACCCGGGCGGGCCGGTAGCCGGCAGCCTCGAGCGCAGCGCGGCGGCGGTGCCGGTGCTCTTCGATGTCGTAGCGCGCGTGGCGCTGGGTGGCGCCGGCGAAGCGGCTCGTGCTCTCGGCCGCCCGCTCCTCGATCCAGGAGAGGAGGAAGCCTTCCAGGTCCCGGCGGCGGGGATGGGCCTCGTACCACACGACGGCCCGGGCCACGCCGCCGGCTTCGTGGGCCCAGACCCAGGCGAAAGCCAGGAGCGCCCCGTCGCCGGCGACCGCGCTCAGGGTGTCGGTGGTGAGATCGACCCCGGGGAAGGTGAGGAAGTAGCGGGCTCCCTCGGGGCCTATGGGGTCCTCGAGGTCTTCGGCGGCATCCACGGCTGTGGACAGGGCGGCGAGGGCTGCGGCGTCGGCCGGGGTGGCCGGCCGCCAGGTGACGTCGCGCCCGCCGGGGGGAATCGGGAGACCGGGCATCGGAGACAGCGTACCGGCCGGGCCGGGGCTCACCGCCTGCGGTACCGTGCCCCCATGCGGCTGTGGCCGGCGGCCAAGGGGATACTCCTCGGCCTGCTCCTCCTCGGGGCCTTCGGCGCCATGTGCTTACTTCGTGATCGGGGTCCTGTGGGAGAGGGTGGTGGGCCTGGTGGCCCTGGCCGGCGGGTTCCGTGCGGCCATCCTGTTCCTCGATGTGGTCTGGGAGCGCCCGCCGCATCTGAGCAGGCGTCCCTGGGAGCGCCCGTGGGAAGACGACGACTTTGTGGGGTGAGCCACCTCGCTCTGGTCCCCGGCGGCCGCGACGGAGGCCTCTGCCGGGCGGGAGGCCCGGCGTGGCAGACTGAGTGCCTCATGGGGAGCCAGCGCGCTCAGGTGAGGCCCCGGCCCGGGCCCGGCGAGGGCCCGGGACCCGCCGGCCGCGGGCCGGCCGGTTCGGAGCGGCCGTGAGCCGCTTCGTCAAGCTGATGCTGGCCTTCCTGGCCATCATCCTGCTCTTGAGCGCGACCTTCAGCGGCGTGGCTGCCTTCCTGATCGGCAACCGGGTAGTTGCGGAAGCAGAGAACCGGGTGGAGTCCGACCTCAACTCTGCCCATGAGATGTACGCCTCCGAAGCCGACGGCCTCTACGACCTGATGCGGCACTCGGCCGACCGCTTCTACCTGCGCGACGCCCTGCTTCAAGGGCAGGTGTCCGTGGCGGCCGGGGAGCTGCTCCAGACGATGCTCGACGAACGACTCGACTTCCTCAGCGTGACCGATGCCGGGGGAAAAGTCCTCCTGAGAGCGGGCAACCCGCCGACGACCG
>JALOLI010000084.1 GCA_025456165.1 Acidimicrobiia bacterium
CGACGAGGTGGGCTCGTCCATGATCACCACCTGAGACTGCGCCGCCAGAGCGTGGGCCACCTCGACCAGAGTGAGGCTGCCCACGCTGAGGTCGGTCATCTGAGCGCCGGGATCGACCTCCAGGCCGACCTCCTCGAGGTACTCGACGGCCCGGGCCTGGGTCTTGCGCCGGTTGACGAAACCCCAGCGGGTGCTCTCCCGCTGCAGAAGGACGTTCTCCGCGACGGTCAGCGAGTTGATGGTGCTCAGTTCCTGGTGCACCATGACGATGCCCGCCTGCTGGGCCGCCAGTGGGCTGTGGAGGTCCACCCGGCGCCCGCTCATCTCCAGATGGCCGCCGTCGGCGCGGTAGACCCCGGCGATGATCTTCGCCAGGGTGGATTTCCCTGCCCCGTTCTCGCCCACGAGGGCGTGGATCTCGCCCGGCGTCACCTCGAAGGTCACATTGCGCAGGGCGGTGACCCCGGCGAAATGCTTGTCGATGTCGTAGGCCCCCACCAGCGGCGGGGTGGTGGCGTGGAGTCGCAGGCCGTAGGAATCGGTGGTCATGGCCGGTCTCCCCTTTCCCCCGCTCAGGTCCGCGACGGGCCGCGGCGGCGGATGTAGGTGTCCACCACCACCGCCACGACGATCACACAGCCCTTGACGATGCGCTGCCAGAACTCGTTCACATTCATGAGCAGGAGGCCGTTGACCATGATCGCCAGCACGAGGGCTCCCAGGAAGGTGCCCAGAAGCTTGCCCCGGCCGCCCATCAGGCTCGTGCCGCCGATCACCACCGCAGCGATCACATCGAGCTCAAATCCCTGGCTGCCCGCCGGCTGGCCCGAGGCCAGGCGGGACGACACGATGACACCGGTGATGGCGGCGGTGAATCCGGCAAAGGCGTACACGAAGATGCGCACGGCCCGCACCCGGACGCCGCTGAGGCGGGCGGCGGTGGCGTTGCCGCCGACGGCGTAGATGCGGCGCCCCACCTTGAGCCGGTGCAGGATCACGTACCCAATGGCATAGACCCCCACCATGATGAAGATGGGAAAGGGCACATCCAGGCCGAAGATGCTGACCTTGCCCACTCCCAGCCACTCGTAGGGGGCCATCCCCTCGGCGGAGCGGGGGATGCTGATCGGGTAAGAGCGGGTGATGAGCAGCGAGATCCCCCGCAGAATGCTGAAGGTGGCCAGGGTGCCGATGAAGTCCGGCACCTTGAACATGGTGATGATGACGCCGTTGAGCAGGCCGGCGGCAATGCCCACCGCCATGGCGAGCAGCACCGCAACGGCGGCGTCCGCCACTCCGTAGTCGAGTCGATTCTCCAGGAACAGGGCGGCGACCACCCCGGTGAGCGCTACCGACGAGCCCACCGAAAGGTCGATCCCGGCGACGAGGATCACCATGGTGCCCCCAGCCGCCGCGACCGCCACGATCGTCACTTGCTGGAGGACGTTGAGGAGGTTGAACGTGGTCATGAAGTTGGGCGCGAAGATCCAGTAGAAGACCACGATCACCACCAGGGCACCCACCAGGCCGAGCTCGGTCACTTCGAGCGAGGTCCGGCTCAGCAGGCGCTTCCAGCGGCTCTGCGCTTCTTCTTCGGGCGCTTGCACGCCCGTGGTCTCTTCAGCCTTCTCCGTGGCCACTTTCACACCCTCCTCAACGTCTCTCCGCAATCAGCCGATCGCCCTAGAAGGCCGGAACGACCTCTCCGGCGGCGATCCTCTCGGCCGTCACCAGCTCACCGGGGCTGACCAGGAAGGCCGGCACCGGCTCGCCGCGCAGGTAGGCCACGATCTCCTCGACTACCTTGCCCGCAGTCACCGCGTGGGTGAAGGTCGCCATAACGGCTCCCTTGGTCACTTCGGGGAACATGTCGGTCTGGCCATCGATGGAGACGATGGTGATGGTGCCGTCGGCGATGCCGGCGGCGCGAATGGCCGCCAGGGCGCCGAGGGCCGCCTCATCGTTGGCGCCGAACACGATCTGGACATCCGGATGAGCGGCCAGGAAGCCTTCCATGACCCGCTGCGACGGCTCACGCCGGTACTCGCCGGGCTGGGAGGCGACGATCTCGAAGTTGCCGTTCTTCAGCAGCTCGAGCTTGAAGGCGCCCACGCGAGCGACGCTGGAGACGTCACCGGCGATGCCTTCGATGCAGGCCACCTTGACCGGGGTCGGCGAATCGCCGAACTGCTCGACCACGAACTGGCCGATGGCCCTGCCTTCGGCGGCGTAGGCAGCCAGCACCTGGGATACGGTGTTGGTGCCGAGCATGCCCTTCTGCGCAAAGAAGTAGGGAATGCCGGCATCGTCGTACTGCGCCAGGATGGTCGCCAGGCCTTCCGTGTTGGCCGGCATCATCATGAGGGCGTCGGGTTGCGTGCCCAGCGCCGTCTGGACGTCGTCGAACTGCTTGTTGATGTCGTCCTCAGCGGAGATGATCTCCACCGTGCAGCCCAGAGTGTCACAGGCCGCCGCGGCGGCTTCGGTCTGGGCAACCAGGAACGGGTGGGACAGGCCCTCGATCGAGAACACGATGCGGATGGGGGCATCTGCCGCGTACGGCTCGCCCGGATAGGTCGTCGTGTCCTGACCGGACTGCTGGAGAGCCATGTAGTACAGGTTCTCCGACAGGGTCGCCTCGAGGTCGGCAATCTCCTGCGTGTAGTCCGTCCCGCCGGCGGTAGTGGTCCCCGCCGCCGTGGTCGTGGTGCCGGCATCGTCGTCACCGCAGGCGGCGACGAAGAGGCCGAGCACCAGCAACACGGCCAGTACGCGGAACTTCATTGTGTTCCTCCTTCTCCCTTGCTAGTCGCTCTCGGGAAGGCGATTCCCGCCTCTCCCGAGACCACATCGCCTCGCGCCGTTCGTACGGCGAGGCGAAACTTCGCCCGGCGGCGCTCCTTGTCCGCCTCCACGCACTCCGCCACCACCTCCAACTCGTCGCCGTCGTAGACCGGGCCGAGGAGGTCGAAGTGGTAGAAGGTCGAAACCCCACCCGGGGTGACCATCGCGGTCAGGGGAACCTGGACGAACGAGGCGGTCAGCATGCCGTGGGCGATGCAGCCGCCGAAGCGCGTCTTTGCGGCGTACTCCGGGTCGACGTGCACCGGGTTGTAGTCGCCGGTGATGTCGGCGTACTCGTCGATCATGTCCTGGGTGACCAGAACGCGGTGGGTGAACACCCGTCCTACCTCGACGTCGTCGATGGTCTTCACCTTCTGGTTCATCGAGGTTCTCCTTCCAGGCCGGGGCCGGCGGTGAAGAGAAGGGCGGCGATTTCGCCGGCGGCCGCCCGCGCCGCCCCGGCGAGCCTTCCCGCCAGGTCGCCACTGCCGAGGCGGGATGACGGGCCGGCGAGGCAGACCGCCGCCAGCGGGTAGCCGGAGGGGCTCAGAACGGCGGCCGACACGGCGCGGATGCCTTCCTCCCGCTCCTCGTTCTGCAGGGCGAAGCCCCGCCGCCGCACTTCCTCGAGCTCGGCGAGGAAGCCTCTTCGATCGGTCGCCGTCCGCGTCGTCAGGGGCTCGAAGCGCAGGTATTGGACGATCGCTTCCCGGCGCGCCGCCGGGAGAAAGGCGAGCAGCACCTTGCCCTGGGAGGTGGCGTACAGCAGGTCTCGGTCGCCGGGCCGGCCCACCATGCGCACCGCCGCCGGCGGCATGACCGCATCCAGGTAGAGGAGCTCATGCCCGCTGCGCACCGAGAGGAACACCGCCTCGCCGGTGTCGGCGAGCGCCCGCTCCACAGAGGGGCGGGCCACCTGCCTCAGGGCCTCGTATGGGGAGGGGGCGAAGGGATAGAAGGCGTCCGCCAGCCGCGCCGCGGCCGGGCCCAACTGGTAGCGGCCGGAGACGGGGTTGCGCACGACGAACCCGGCCCCGGCCAGAGCGTCGAGCAGGGCCGGGGTGGCGCCCAGCTCGCCCGGGCCGAGCGCTCCGTCGAAGGCGTCGGCCAGCATCAACAGCGGACGCAGGGCCTCGAGAGCCTCCCCGCCGTCGCGCGCCGCATGGAAGCTCATATCGCGACGACCTCCCTCGGTTCGTTTCCCTCTGCAGGCGGGGCATAGAGCCGTGCCGCGATATCCCTGGCCCCCTCTACGGCAATGGGAGCCAGCCGATGGACCAGATCGGTGTGCGGCACGCGGAAGGCCGGGGCGCCGATGCAGAGGGCTGCCACCGGGTAGCCGCCCGGGTCCAGCACTGGAGCGGCGACCGCCCGGATTCCGGCCTCGCGCTCCTCGTCCTGAACGGCGAAACCCTTGGAGCGCACTCGCTCCAACTCCAGGGCGAAGTCGTGGGGATCGGTGATGGTGCGCTCGGTGAAGCGGTCGAACCGCAGGTACTGGACGATCTCGTCCCGGCGCTGGGGGGGAAGGAAAGCGAGCAGCACTTTGCCCTGCGAAGTGGCGTGCAGCAGGTCCCGATCGCCGGGCCGGCCCACCATGCGCACCGTCGTCGACGGCATGACCGTGTCGACGTACTGCAGTTGGTCGCCCACGCGCACCGTCAGGAAGACCGTCTCACCGCAGGCCTCCATGACCCTCTCCAGGATGGGCCGGGCGCGATGCCGCAGCGCCTCGTGCGTCTGGGAGTGGTCGGCCAGGCGGGTGGCGGAGGGGCCCAGTTCGTAGCGGCGCGACCCCAGGTCCTGGAGAGCAAAGCCTTCAGCGATCAGGGCCTGAAGGAGACGATGCACGGTGGGCACCGGGAGATCGACGCGCTCGGCCAGGTCGGCGAGTCGAGCCCCGTCCTCGGCATCGGCGAGGGCGAGCAAGAGGCGCAGGCTGCGCGCCACCGACTTCGGGCCACTGAGTTCCACCATACAGAACTCGCTTCCGCTATACGGAGCGATGCTAAACCTGGTTGACCAACTCCGTCAAGCGAAACCGGATTCCGGATGTCGGAGGATCTCGCGCTCCGGCGGGCCGAGCCCCCGCCCTGCCGCCGGGCCGAGACCGCCCACCGTGCCGGACCGCCCGCCCCGGGAGCTGCCGCTCCCCTACTCTGGGTTGCCCATGCAGTCGTGGCTGCTCACCGCACGCGCCGGGGGCGACGCCGCCTCCCTCCGGGGAGAAGCCCTGCTGGTCGAGGACGGGTCCATCGCCGCGGTGGGTGACGCCGCCCAATTGCGCCGACCGGGGTTGCCGGAGCACCACTTCGACGGCGTCGTGGTGCCCGGCCTGCGCGACGCCCACTTCCACCCGGTGGGGCATGCCGCCACCCTCCACGGCCTCTCCCTGGCGGGGGCCGCCGACCTGGCCGAGGTGTCCCGGATGATCTCGGCGGCGGCCGCGGAGCAGGCCCCGGGCACCGCGGTGCTGGCTCTCCGCCTCGACGACGAGGCCCTGGGAGAGGGACGCCTCCCCGACCGCACCCTGCTCGACCGGGCCGCTCCCGGGCGGCCCGTCCTGGCGGTGCGCCACTGCGGCCACATCGCCGTCGCCAGCACCGCCGCCCTCGAGGCGGCGGGGATCGGCCCGGATACCCCCGATCCCGAGGGCGGCACTCTCGACCGCGATGCCCTCGGCCGTCCCAACGGGATCCTGCGGGAGACCGCCGTGACCCCGGTGGCCGCCGCGCTGCAGCCTCTCCTGCCCCCGTTGACCCCGGGAGACCTGACGGCCGCCGTAGCCTCCCTCACCGGCGTCGGGCTGACCGGCCTGGGGGCCATCGTCTCCATCGACCAGGGCCTATGGGGCGGCAGCGGCTCCGAACTGGACCTCCTCCTCGAGGCGGCGGGCGACCTGCCCCTGTCCCTCCGGGTACTGGTGATCGCCGCCACCCCCGCCGAACTCCGGACCGCCGCCCGCCGGCTGGAGGCAGCCGGGCC
>JALOLI010000354.1 GCA_025456165.1 Acidimicrobiia bacterium
ACCGCATCGGCGACCTGGGCCCGGTGGGGGCGCGCCCCGCCTACCGCCGCCGGGGGCTGACGCGGGCGGTGCTGTTGGAAGGGCTGCGCCGGATGCGGGCCCGGGGCATGGATCGAGCGTGCGTGTCGACGGGAGTGACCAACACCGCCGCCCGAGCCTTGTACGAGTCGGCCGGCTTCACCGCAGTCAACCAATACCTCGACTACGCGAGGTAGCAGCCCGCCCGCCGCGGCCGCCGGGGCGGATAGCCTGTGGTCATGACCATGCAGAGCCCCATCGACATCACCCGCCGCGCTCTGGTCCCCCTGGGGGCCGGGCCTGCCCTGCGCTTCCGCTACCCGTCTTCCCCGGTCGCGGTGTCGGTCCGCTTCGAGGTCAAGGACGGCGACCCCGTCGACGGCACCGTGGAGGTGGTCCCGGAGGTGGTGGTGGTATCGCAGGAGGGGGAGGCCCGGGTGGAGGTAGGCGAGGCCGTCTACCGACTGCAGTCGCTCCACTGGCACACGCCGTCGGAGCACTGGCTCGACGGCCGTTCCCTGCCTCTGGAACTGCACCTGGTGCACCGCCGAGTGGAGGACGCGGCTCTCCTGGTGGTAGGGGTGCTGTACCGGGAAGGCAGCCACAACGAAGCCATCGCCCCCGCCTTCGACCTCATCGGCCGTTTCGACCCGGCAACCCTGGCTCCGGATCGCCCCCAGGAAGCAGCGGCCACACTCCGCTTGGCGGACCTGCTACCGGAGACGAAGACGACCTATCGCTACCAGGGGTCGCTGACCACGGCGCCCTTCACCGAGGGGGTGTCCTGGGTGGTCTTCACCGAACTCCTGGAGGCCTCGGCGGAGCAGGTCGCGGCCCACGACCTCCTGGTCTCGGCCCCGACTCCGGCCTGCGGTGGCCGTCCCAACCCCCCGGGGAACGCCCGCCGGGTGCAGGACCTGGCGGGGCGCTCCGTCGGCACGGACCTGGCGCTGGGGTAGGGCTCTCTCAGCGCGGTGCAACGAGGTCACTTCATCGGCCAGCGGGCTTGGGGAGTGGCGATGGCGACCTGCAGGCCCGCCGGGGTGAGTTCTGCGATGGTGCCGCTGCCTCGGGAGACTTCGAGGCCGCCGACAGCTTCCAGGAGGTAGAGGGTCCCGTCCTGCGCGGCGCCGACGACTCGAGCGTCGGGCTGCGCTCCGGTACGCGTGTCCCGCCACCCCTGCTCCGCCATGGCCGCAGCCCCCTGGGTGCGGAGATCGGGTTCGCTCATCCGCCCGCCTCGCGGGCTCAGAGTCAGCCCCTTGCCGGAGCGGCGGAGCGCTTTCAGGCGGCCGGCCAGGTCGTGGATGCAGCGCAGCAGGACGACATCGTCCTCCCAGTACGGAGGCCCCACCAGCGAGTCATCCCACCACCGGAAGTGGGCTGCCGCCTCGCGCACCAGGGCCAGGTTCAGGTTCCCTGTGGCGGTCAGGGTCTGCCCGCCGGCCAGGCGTTCCAGCAGCCAGCGCAGCGGGGGGAGTGGGTCTTCGGCGGGACCGGGAGGCGGCTCCGCCGGATGGGAGAGCGAGGGAGCGAGGTCGGCCAGCAGCGCGGGCCAGACCCGTCCCCGGTCGTGGATCTGTAGCCAGGCATCGAGGCGCTCGGCGCGGATTGTGTCCAGCCAGGAGACGCCCCCCAGTTCCGGCCGGGCCAGGTTCAGGTGGGCCCGCACCAACTGTTCGCGCTCGCCTTTCCACCCGCGGCGACCCGGGACCAGGGTGCCGGAGGCCGCTGCCAGCTCCAGGTAGTCGGCCGTCGCCGACATCGCCTGGGCCTCCTGGGTGCCGACCAGAGGACCCCAGTGGAACTCGGGCAGGTCGGGGGGAGTGACCACGGAGGCGTCGTAGGCGCGGTGGAAGGCCGTCCGGCCGCGCGCCGCGCTGTGCGCGTAGGCGTCGAGGACCTGGGCGGTGATCGGAGAGCGGCAGATGTCGCCGTACCGGGGGAGGTCGAGCAGATCGAGTGCCTCCCCCAGCGCGGCGGCCACCCGGCGGTGATGGTCGTGGCCGGTGAGCCACTTCACCGGCAGCTGGTGCCAGAGGAAGTACTGCAGGCGGTCCTGGGAGATGGCGGCGGGCCCGGCCTCGCCGGCGAGCGACCCCAGGGCGGCCTCGGCGTCATGGCCCATCTCGGGGTCACGGGCGCGCAGCGTGGCCACCGCCTGTGCCAGGGTGGGATGAAGACCGGGCATGGGGACAGTGTGCCACGGGGGTGTGTCACGAATAGCGGGACGGCCGGCGCCCACGGCAGGGATCAAGGGGGGACACCGACGACACTTGCATGAATTGACGGGTATTCTTCACTATATGAAAGTCAAGGCGCCGCCGCTCCTGCCCATCCTGCGGTCGGCCGGCCAGGCTCGCCTGCTTACCGCTCTCTTGCTTTCGCCCGAGCGGGAGTTCACTCTGAGCGCGCTGGCGGAGGAGGCGAAGGTGTCGCTCTCCACCGTCACCCGGGAGGTGCAGCGCGCCGAAACTGCCGGAGTCGTGGAGACCCGTGTGGTGGGGAGGTCGCGACTGGCGCGGGCCCGCCGCGAGGGCGTGCTGGTGGAAGCCCTGAGCCGGCTGCTGCTGGTCGCCTTCGGGCCGGCGACCGTTGCCCGCGAGGGACTGGCAGCGGTCCCGGGCATCGAATCGGCCTGGGTGTTCGGATCCTGGGCTGCCCGACACGAAGGGCTCGCCGGGCCGCCCCCGAACGACCTCGATCTCCTGGTGGTCGGGGAGCCGGAGCGCGACGCGGTGTACGCCGCCGCCGAGCGGATCGAGCGGCGCATCCTCCGCCCGGTCCATGTGACCTTCCGCACGTCGGCGCAGTGGGAGAGGCCAGCGGAGGACACTTTCCTCACCGAGGTCACTCGGCGCCCCCTGGTGCAGGTCGCCGGCGGGGGAACCGGTTGAGCAGCGGGGCGGCGAAGAAGGCTGTGCTGCAGGGCTTGGTGGATGCCGTGCGACTG
>JALOLI010000085.1 GCA_025456165.1 Acidimicrobiia bacterium
TCCCCTGGAGGGCGGCCGGGTCGAGGAGGCCGCTCTCCGGGAGGAAGGGGACCTGCGCCACCGACACGTCGGGACGCAGGTAGTTGCGCACCATGGAGAGCTTGTCGGGGTCGAGTTGCTCCGGCAGCAGGACCGCGTCGCGGCCGGTGAGCCGGCAGGCCATGCGCAGGGCGGTGGCCGCCGCCTGGAAGCCGTCGTAGTTGGGGACGTTGACCACGTCGGCGTCGAGCAGTTCGCCCATCAGGCTCTGGTACTCGAAGAGGGCCTGGAACCGGCCGTGGTCCTCGTAGGGCTCGCCGGCGTAGGCGGTGAGGAACTCGCCCCGCCCGTTGATCTCGTCGCATACCGCCGGCACCTGGTGCTGGTAGCAGCCGGCGCCCAGAAAGCTGAGGGCCTCGCGGGTAGATATGTTGCGGCCCAGCAGGCCCTCCACGTGGCGGGTCAGTTCCGCCTCGGACTGGAGGGGCGCCGGCAGGTCCAGCAGGCCCTCGATCCGCAGCTCCCGGGGGATGTCGGCGTAGAACTCCTCCACGCTCGCCGCGCCGACTGCCCGCAGCATCTCCTGCTGCACCTCGGGCACGGAATTCGGGATGTAGGGGTGGGCCCCGGGCTCTCCGGCTGGCATCTGGCTCCTTTCCCGTTGGTCTTACGGGCCCGGCAGGCGGGGCGGTGCCCTCCCGGCGCGACGGTCACACCTCGCGGCGAATCCGTTCGTAGGTCTCGCCGATGATCGAGTGCACCTGCTCGAGCAGCGGCTGGATGCTCGAGTCGTCGAGCCCGACGGTCTCGATGGGGGGGTGGAAGACCATCTTCGTCTGGCCGCCCCGCCACCACCTCTCGCCGTGGGGCCAGACCCCGTTGGTGCCGGCGGTGGCGATGGGGAGCAGGGGCATCTGGTTTTGCACGGCGATGCGGAACGCCCCCTTCTTGAAGGCGTGCAGCTCCCCGTCGCGGGAGCGGGTGCCCTCCGGGTAGACCATCAGCGAGCGCCCGATGGAGATGACGTAGCCCACTCGCTCGTTGATCAGGCGCAGCGCCTCCGGGGAATGGGCTCGGCGGTCGGTCTCCACCATGCCGACGGCGCGCAGCATGGGCCCGAAGAGCGGGATCCTGTACAGCTCCTTCTTGGCCAGGAAGCGCACTCCCATTGGTATGAGACCTATGTGGTACGGGGCGTCGAGGTTGGAGAGGTGGTTGCTCACGCAGACGTACGACCGGCTGCGGTCGATGTTCTCCAGGCCCTCGATGGTCACCCTGGCTCCAGACAAGAAGATGAACAATCGCCCCCAGCCGTGCCCCCAGGCGTCGGTCTGACGGGCGGCGGAGCCGAAGCGGGTGGCCAGCAGCAGGTACACGGAGGCGGCGAGGGTGTAGGGGAGGATGACGAAGGCGACCCCGAGGATCGTGCGGATGACGTTGAAGGGCGTTCGCATCGCCCCGGTAGGCTACCCCTGTCGCGAGCCGGAGGCTCCATGCCCGATGTCCTCTACGAAGTGGCCGGCCATGTGGCCACCATCACCCTCAACCGCCCGCAGCGCCGCAACGCGCTGACCCTGCCGATGCTCGACGAGCTGGCGGAGGTGGTGCGCGGCGCCGACGCCGACCCGGAGGTGCGGGCCATCGTCCTCACCGGGGCCGGCGAGGGCTTCTGCGCCGGGCTCGACCTGGTCGAGGCAGCGGCCCAGGGGCCGGGGGTGGTGGACGATCTGGCGACTTCCTACCGGCCGGAGCGCATCCCGGTCCTGGCGATGCACCGGTGCGACACCCCCATCGTGGCGGCGGTGAACGGGGCCGCCGCCGGCTACGCGGTGGGCCTGGCGCTGAACTCCGACATCCGGGTGATGGCCCGGGGGGCGCGCTTCGTGCCCCCCACTCGCCGGGCGCTGGTGCCGGAAAGCGGCGACACCCACTTGCTGCCGCGCCTCGCCGGCTGGGAGCGGGCGGCCCGCTTCTACTTCCTGGGCGAGGAGATCGGGGCCGAGGCGGCGCTGGCGGCCGGGGTGGTCTCGGAACTGGCCGAGGATGCTGCGGCCTGCCGGGCCCGGGCAGCCGAGCTCGCCGGCCAGATCGCCGTTATGCCCCCGCTCGCGGTGCAGGCGGCCAAGCGGATGCTGCGCGCCGCCCTCACCGAAGGCTACGAGGACCATGTGGCGCGGGTGCTGCTGCAGTTGCTGCCCCTCTTCCGCACCGCCGACTTCGCCGAAGCGACTGCGGCCTTCCTGCAGAAGCGCCCGCCGACGTTCACCGGCCGGTGAGGCGCCTCTCCCTCGTCACCGCCCGGCGGATGGCCCTGGCCGCCCAGGGCCTGGCCACGCCTCGCCCCGACGGGCGGGTCGACCTGCGCCACCTGCGCCGGGTCTTCTCCCGGGTGGGGGCGGTGCAGATCGACCCGATCAATGTCGTGGAGCGGGCCCCCCACCTGACTCTCTTCGCCCGCCTCGGCCCCCACGACCGCGACCTGCTGTGGCGGGCCTACAACGAGAAGCACGAGTTGATGGAGTACTGGGCCCACGCCGCCTGTTTCCTGCCGGTGGACGCCTACCCCCTCTTCCGCCACCGCATGGAGGCCGAGCGCCCCTGGCGGGCGGTGCGCCTCCTGGAAGAGAAGCGCCCCGGCTATGTGGAGGCCTTGTTCGAGGAGGTGCGGCGCCGCGGCCCCCTGGCCGCCACCGAACTGGAGGAGCCGGGAGAGCGGGAGACCCCCTACTGGGGCAACATGGGCACGGGGTGGACGGCGGGCAAGCTCGCCCTGGAGTGGCTGTTCGTCACCGGCCGCCTGGTGGTGGGGGAGCGGCGCGGCCTGGTGCGCCGCTACGACCTTCCCGAGCGGGCCATCCCGCGCGAGCACCTGGAGGCGCCGGCCCTGCCCCGGGCCGAGGCGCAGCGCGCCCTGCTGCTGCGGGCAGCGCGGTCGCTGGGGGTGGGAACGGCCGCCGACCTGCTGGCCTACTACATGATCCGCGGGCCCGAGGCTCGCCGCGCAGTGGAGGGGTTGGCCGCCGAAGGCGCCCTGGAGCGGGTGGCGGTCGAGGGCTGGCGCGACCCTGCCTTCCGGCACCCCGAGGCCGAAGCGCCCCGGCGGGCCGAGGCGGTGGCGCTGCTCTGCCCTTTCGACTCCCTGATCTGGGACCGCGGCCGCACCGAGAGGCTGTTCGGCTTCCACTATCGCATCGGGATCTACACCCCGGCGGCGCAGCGGACCCACGGCTACTACGTGCTCCCCTTCCTGCTGGGCGAGCGCCTGGCGGCGCGGGTCGACCTCAAGGCCGACCGGCGGCGCGGGGTCCTGATGGTGCCGGGCGCCTTCCTGGAGCCGGGCGAGGAGGCGGCGGTGGTGGCTCCGGTCCTGGCCGGGGAGATCGCCACCATGGCCGGGTGGCTCGGCCTGACCGGGGTGGAGGTGGCCGACCGGGGGGGCCTGGCCGGTCCCTTGCGCCGGGCGTTGCGCGCCGCCCGGCCGCGCTAGTTTGTGAGCAGTCGTTAACGCGCTTGTCCCGGCGTCGCCCACTGCGGCCCGGACGGCGGCCAAGGAGGCACCGAGATGATCTCGTTTGAGAACCGCGTGGCCGTCATCACCGGGGCGGGGCGGGGCCTGGGAGCCGGCTACGCCCGCCTGCTCGCCTCCCGCGGGGCGGCGGTGGTGGTCAACGACCCCGGCGTGGCCGCCGACGGCACCGCCACCGAGGCCACTCCGGCGGAGGAGGTGGCCGCCGAGATTCGGGCCGCGGGCGGAGCGGCGGTGGCGGAGCACTCCTCGGTGTCTACGCCGGAGGGTGGGGCGGCCATCGTGCAGAAGGCCCTCGATGAGTTCGGCCGGGTCGACATCCTCATCAACAACGCCGGCATCCTGCGCGACAAGGCCTTCCACAACCTGGAGTGGCCCAACCTCGACGCCGTGCTCGACGTGCACTTGCGCGGAGCCTTCTACGTCACCCAGCCGGCCTTCCGGGCAATGCGGGCCCAGGCCTACGGGCGCATCGTCTTCACCGCCTCCAACGCCGGCATCCTGGGGAACTTCGGCCAGGCCAACTACGGCGCCGCCAAGATGGGCCTGGTGGGCTTCATGAACGTGCTGGAGCACGAGGGGGCCCGCGTCAACGTGAAGGTGAACACCGTGGCGCCGGTGGCCCGCACCCGGATGACCGAAGAACTGCTGGGCCCCTTCGCCGAGCGCCTCGCCCCCGACGCGGTGGCCCCGGTGGTGGCCTACTTCTGCTCCGAGGACTGCGCCGTCAGCGGCGACATCTGGTCGGTGGCCGGAGGCAACGTGAGCCGGTTCTTCATCGGGCGCACCCCGGGGTACTTCAAGCACCCGGGCCGCGAAGGGGCCCTGACGCTGGAGGACATCGCCGCCCACGTGGAGGCCATCCGGGCCGAGGCCGGGTACACGGTGCCGGGGTCGGTCCAGGAGGAGCTGCAGGGGCTGGCCCCGCGGCTCCTCTCCTGAGAGGGTGCGCCGATGAGCCGCCGGCCCTGAGGCGGACCTGGGCGCGTATTCCCTGAGCGGCCGGCTGCCTCCTGCGGCAGCCGGGCCGGGTATCGTCCCGGCCATGCCCATCGACGCCGCCCTGCGCAGTTCCACCGAAGCCTGGATCGCCGCCGACCCCGACCCCGGGAGCCGGGCTGAGCTGCAGGCGCTGCTCGACGCCGGCGACGAGGCGGCCCTGGCCGACCGCATGGCGGGAGCCCTTGCCTTCGGCACTGCCGGCATCCGCGGGGTAGTGGAGGCGGGGTCGAACCGCATGAACCGGGCGGTGGTGATCCGCACCACCTGCGGCCTGGCCGACTACCTGCTCGCCACCCGGCCGGACTCCGGCCCGGTCGTGGTGGGCTACGACGGGCGTCTGAGCAGCCGCACCTTCGCGGAGGACACGGTGGGGGTGCTGGCCGCCGCCGGCCTTCCGGTGCGCTACTTCCCCGAGGTGGCGCCCACCCCCCTGGTGGCCTACGCCGCCCGGGTGCTCGGTGCCACCGCAGCGGTGGTGGTCACCGCCAGCCACAACCCGCCCCGGGACAACGGGTACAAGGCCTATGACGCCAACGCCGCCCAGATCATCCCCCCGGTGGATGCGGAGATCGCCGCCGCCATCGGCCGGGTGGGCCCGGCGGCGGCAGTGCCCCGGGTCGAGGGGGCGCTGGAGGGAGCGAGCGATCTGGCGCGGCCCATCGAGCCGGCGATCGCCGCCCGCTACGTCGAGGAGGTGCTGGCGCTGCGCCCGGCCGTTGCCGCCGACCGCGGCCTGCGGATCGTCTACACCCCGATGCACGGGGTGGGCCGCCTGCTGGCGGAGCGGGTGCTGCGCCCGGCGGGCTTCGCCGACCTCTACGTGGTCGCCGAGCAGGCCGAGCCCGACGGCCGCTTCCCCACGGTGGCCTTCCCCAATCCCGAAGAGCCCGGGGCCCTCGATCTGGCTCAGTCCCTGGCCAAGCGGGTGGGCGCCGATCTGATCCTGGCCAACGACCCCGACGCCGACCGCCTCGCCGTGTGCCTGCCGCGCGATGGGCAGTGGGTGATGCTCACCGGCAACCAGGTGGGCCTGCTGCTGGCCGACTTCCTGCTGGAGCACGCCGGGCCGGGGCCCACGCCCCTGGTGGTGAACAGCATCGTCTCCTCCCCGATGCTGGCCGCGATCGCCGCCCACTACGGGGCCCGCTTCGAGGCCACCCTCACCGGCTTCAAGTGGATCGCCAACGCCGCCCTCGACCTGGCTGCCGCCGAGGGAACCCGCTTCGTCTTCGGCTACGAGGAGGCCCTGGGCTACACCGCCGGGCCGGTGGTGCGC
>JALOLI010000086.1 GCA_025456165.1 Acidimicrobiia bacterium
AGGCGCGGCGGGTCCGGGCCAGGCCCGCCTCGAGGCCGCCGGCGGCGGCCGGAGCGGCGGCGATGGTGGGGGCGTCGCGCCGCACGTCTGTGGCGCGGGGACGGCGGCGGCGCCAGAGCAAGAACAGCGCCACCGCCAGCGCCACGGCGACGACGACGGCGGCCACGATGACGACCAGCACCCCGCCTCCTCCTGTGTGCGGCACGGTTGGGGCCTGTGACAATAGGCCACCGGCCGAATCAGGCGGTGGAAACCGCCGCCGGAAGGCTCAGGAAGCCGACCCGGAGGCCTCCGCCGCCACCGGCCGCGCCCCCCGGTCGAACCGCTTCGCCAGCACCCGGGAGGACTCCCCCGGCTCCATGGTGACGCCGTAGAGGACGTCGGCGGCCTCCATCGTCTGCTGCTGGTGGGTGATCACCACCAGCTGCGACGAATCGCGCAGCGAGCCGAATAGGCGGATGAAGCGGCGCAGATTGGTGTCGTCGAGAGCCGCCTCCACCTCGTCGAGCACGTAGAAGGGGCTCGGGCGGGCCCGGAAGACGGCGAAGAGGAAGGCCAGAGCGGCCAGCGAACGCTCCCCGCCGGAGAGCATCGCCAGCCGGGAGATCTTCTTCCCCATGGGCTGGACGTGGATCTCGACGCCGCTGGAGAGCGGATCGTCGGGATCGGTGAGCAGCAACCGGCCCCGGCCGCCGGGGAAGAGGACTCCGACGTTCTCCTCGAAGCGGCGCCCGATGTCCTCGGAGGCCTCGCGGAACAGCCGGCCGATCTCCTCGTCGAGGGCGGAGATCACCTTGCGCAGCTCCCGGCGCGAGTTCTCGAGATCGGCCAGCTGGCCCTCGAGGAACGCCGCCCGCTCGGCCAGCTCTTTGTACTCGGCGGCCGCCAGCGGGTTCACCAGACCGATGCGGCGGATCTCGGCTTCGAGAGACGCCAGGTGCTCCTCGGGGACGACCCCTTCGGCCAGGCCGGGACGGGGGGCGGCCAGGGCCTTCTCCTCGGAGGCGTCCACGTCCCGGCGCAGGCCCTCGGCCAGGTTCTCCAGGCGCACCCGGAGGGCGGCGGTCTCAATGGCCACCGACGACAGCGTCTCCCGGTCGGCGGTCACCGCGGCTTCGAGCGTCTCGCGGCGCTCCTGGGCGGCGGTCAGCTCCCGGCCCTCGCCCCCGGCCTGCTCCCGCAGCACCCGCTGCCGCTCGCGCAAGACCTCGAGGTGGCGGCGGCCGGCTTCGAGCCCGCGCCGCGCCCGCTGCTCGATGTCACCGAGGCGCTCGACCTCCCCGGGGTCCACCTGGTCGGCGCTGAGGTCCTCTATGAGCCGGTGCACCTCTTCCAGCCGCCGGTCCAGCAGGCGGCGCCGCTCCACGGCGGTCGCCACCAGAGCTGCCGCCTCCTCGCCGGAGCGGCGGGCGGCCTCGCGCCGCACGGCCACGTCCTCGCGCCTTCGGGCCAGCGCCTCCCAGGCAGCCTGCCGGGTCGCCTCTTCGCCCTCGAAAGCGGCGATCTGCGGGCGGAGCAGGGCGAGGCGCTCCAGGCGGGTGCGCCCCGCCTCGGCCAGAGCGGCGCGCCGGGCGTCGAGGCGGGCCAACTCCGCCGCCCCATCGGCGGCGGAGTGCTCGGCGCGCTGCAGGGCTCCGGTGGCCTCGGGCAAGCGGGATTCCAGGCGACGCGCCTCGGCGGCGGCTGCCGTCTCCCGGGTGGCGGTGTCCTCGGCGGCGCGGCGGGCGGCGTTGTGCCGGCTCGAGGCCCGGGCGGCCTCGACCCGGGCGCGCTCCAGGCCGACCCGGGCCGCTTCCAGCGCGGCCGGGCCGGCGCCGTCGGGTTGGGCGGCCCGCACCCCGAAGGCGGCCACCAGGTCGCCGTCGCGAGTGACCGCCCGGATGCCGGGATGGCGGCGCACCAGCGACCAGGCGGCCCCCCACCCCTCGACCAGGACCACGTCGCCGAGCAGGGCGGCCGCCAAGGAGGCGTCGGCCCCGGGGCCGAGCAGGTCCACCAGAGCGTCGATTCCTGCCGCGGCGGCGACCTCGCGGGCCGGCACCGCCGCCCCTTCCGGGGCTGCGGCGAAGGCCGCCCCGCCCAGACCGGCGGCCTTGAGAGAAGAGACGGCCCCGGTGAGCGCCTCGGTCCCCGTCACCGCGAGAGCCTCGCTCCACGGCCCCAGGGCGGCGTCGACCGCCGCGGCCAGCGCGGGCGGCACGTCGAGGCGAGCCACCACCGGGCCCAGCACTCCCTCCGCCGCCGCCGCCTGCCGCCGCGCCTCCGGGTCGCCGAGGCCGGCCACCGCCGCTTCCAGTGCCTCCACTCGCGCCTCAGCCCCTGCCTCGCCCAGGCGGGCCTCGGCCAGGTCCCGCCGGGCCTCCTCCAGGACCGCCGCCGCCTCGCGCGAGCGCGACGCCGCTTGCCGCAACGCCTCGGCGGCCGGCTCGGCCTGCTCCTGCAGGCCGGCCACCTCGCCGGTGAGGCGCTCCACCTCGGCGGCCGCCCCTTTGACCTGCACCGCCACCAGCGCCCGCCGCTCGTCGAGGGCCACCGCCTCGCCCTCGTCGCGCTGGGCGGCGGCTTCCAGGGCGGCGAGGTCGCCGCGCAGGGTGGCCACCACCCCCTCGGCGGGAAGCCGGCCTTGTTCTGCCAGCGAGCGCTCTTCGTCCTCCAGGGCGCGCCGGCCGGCCTCGTACCGCTGTGCCGCCACCCGGGCGGCGCCCTCCTCCTCGGCGGTGGCGGCCAGGCGGGCCCGCAGGTCGGCTCGCTCCTCTTCCAGGTCGCGGCGGCGCTGCCCGGCGCCTTCGGCCCGCCCTTGGAGGGCCGAGCGGCGCTCCCGGGCGACGCTGGCGATGCGCTGCAGCCGCTCCGCGACCGTCTCCAGGTGGGCGGCGGCGGCGGTGTCACGCTCGAGCTTCTGTCCGGTGGCCCCCACCGCCTGCTGCAGGCGGGCGAGGGTGCCGGCCAGTTCCTGCCGCTCGGCCAGGGCGTCCTCGAGGCGGCCCCGGGTGGAAGCGTCGGCCCCGGCCAGTTCGGCCAGCCGCCCCTCGACGGTGCGCAGGTGCTCCCCGCCCACCCAAAGGCGCAGCGCCCGCCACTCCGCCTGCAGGAGCTCGTGGCGCTCGGCGGCCCGGGCCTGGCGGCGCAAGGGGCCCATGTGGCGCTGCTGCTCCCCCAGCAGGTCCTGGAGCCTTGCCAGGTCCACGTCGGTGGCTTCCAGGCGCCGGACCGAGCGGTCGCGGCGCAGACGGTGCTTGATGACCCCGGCGGCCTCCTCGATGACGGCCCGATGCTCCTCGGGCCCGGCGTTGAGGACGGCGTCGACCCGTCCCTGGCCGACGATCACGTGCTGGTGGCGGCCCACCCCGCTGTCGCTGAGCAGCTCCTGGATGTCGAGGAGGCGGCAGGAGGCCCCGTTGATCTCGTAGTCCGAGGTGCCGTCGCGATAGAGACGGCGGGTGATGGTGACCTCGGGCACATCGAGAGGGAGGCTTCCGTCGGTGTTGTCGAAGGTGAGCGAGACCTCGGCGCGGCCCAGCGCCGGGCGAGTGGCGGTGCCGGCGAAGATGACGTCCTCCATGCGCTGGGTGCGCAGGACGCTGGTCGCCTGGGTGCCCATGACCCAGGCCAGGGCGTCGACCAGGTTCGACTTCCCGGTGCCGTTGGGGCCGACCACGACGGTGACCCCCGGCTCGCATTCCAGCCGGGTGCGATCGGCAAACGACTTGAAGCCGACGAGGGTGAGGGTCTTGAGGTGCAAGCCGGCTTCAGGCTATCACCGGTGAATCACATGCTTGGAATTCAGCGGCGGATCTCGAAGGCCTCCAGGCCCGGCTCAGGCTCCGCCGGTGCCTCGACGACGGCCGTGACTTCCGCCCCCAGCGGCCCGGCGCGCAGCCAGGAGGCCAGCGCCGCCAGGGCCGCCGGGTCGCCCTGAGCATGCACCTCGACCCGCCCGTCGGCCAGGTTGCGGGCCCAGCCGCCCAGGCCCAGGCGGTTCCCCTCCGCCATGGCCGACCAGCGAAACCCCACCCCCTGGACCAGGCCCCGGACCAGGAAACGGCGGGCGGCGACCGGGGTCGAAGGGTTCACCGCTGGCACTCCGGGCAGAAGAAGGCGCTGCGGCCCCGGAGCACGATCCGCTCCACCGGGGTGCGGCACCGGCGGCAGCCTTCCCCGGCCCGGCCGTACACGGCCAGGCGCTCCAGATAGCCCCCGGCCCGGCCGTCGGGAAGCAGATAGGCGAGATCGGCCAGGCTGGTCCCGCCCCGGCGGAGGGAAGCCTCCAGCACCGGCCGCACCGCCCGGCGCAGGGCGGCGACCTCCTGGCGCCCCAGGGACCCGGCGGGCCGATCGGGGCGCAGCCGGGCGCGGTGGAGCACCTCGTCGGCGTAGATGTTGCCCAGCCCCGCCACCACCCGCTGGTCCAGGAGCAGCGGCTTGATCGGCGCGGTCCGCCCGGCCAGGCGAGCTGCCAGGGCCGGCGCCGCCGGCAGGGCGTCGAGGGCGTCGGGGCCCAGGCGGGATGGCCCGGCAGAGGCCATCTCCCCCGGGGTGAGCACCGCGGTGTGCCCGAAGGTGCGGGGGTCCACGAAGCGCACCTCCGGCCCGTCCTCCAGGGCCACCACCACGGCGGTGTGAGCGGCTTCCGGCTCGCCGGGGGCCGCCAGCGACATCCGGCCCGACATCCCCAGGTGGGTCACCCAGGTCAGGCCGTCGCCGAGGTCGCCGAGGAGGTACTTGCCCCGGCGGCCCAAACGCAGCACCCGCCGGCCGCGCAGCCTGGCGGCGAAGTCCTCGGGGCGGGGCTGCAAGCGAAGCGCCCGCTCCCGGCGCACTGCCACCTCGCGGATCAGCGCCCCACACACCACCGGCTCCAGGTGACGCCGGGTGATCTCGACCTCGGGCAGTTCAGGCATCCGCCGCTTCCTCGGCGGCCAGCAGGTCGAGGGCGCGCCGGGCGGCAGCCTGCTCGGCCGCCTTCTTCGAGGTGCCGCTGCCCGAGCCCAGCGTCCGGCCCCCGGCGCCGACCGTGGCGAAGAACTCCCGGGCGTGGTCGGGCCCCTCCCCCTGGCACGAGTACGACGGCACCAGTCCGGAGCGGGCCAGGGTCTCCTGCAGGCGCGACTTGGAGTCGCGGTCCCCCGGGGCCTCACTCATCTCGGCCAGCAGCGGGGCCCACCGCGCCAGGACGACGGCCCGGACGGCCTCGAGGCCGGCGTCGAGGTAGATGGCCCCCAGGACGGCCTCGAGGGCATCGGACAGGATCGACGGCTTGCGCCGGCCCCCGGTCTCCTCCTCGCCGGGGTCGAGCAGCACGGCTTCCCCCACCCCGGCCACCCGCGCGATCTCGCTCAGCGCTTCTTGGCTGACCACCGAGATGCGCACCTTGGTCATCTCCCCCTCGTTCCGCTCGGAGGAGGCGTAGAGGTGGGTGGTGATGACGAACTCCAGCACGGCATCCCCCAGGAACTCGAGGCGCTCGTTGGAGCCGTCGGGGTCGTGGGACCGGTGGGTGAGGGCCCGTCGCAGCAAGCCCCTATCGGTGAAGGTGTAGCCGAGCGCGGCCTCCAGCGGCGTGGGAGCGTCAGCCACGGCCCAACCCCGCGGCGATCCGATCTACCAGATGCTGGTCCGCACCCTCGGCGGCCAGGCGCAGGGCGCCGGCCACCCCCCGGCGCGAGGACGAGCCGTGCGCCACCACCACCGTCCCCCGGGTGCCGACCAGGTGCGCCCCGCCGTGGGCGTCGGGGTCGAAGCGCTCCCGGATCCCTTCGAGGCGCGGCAGCACCGCGAGGGCCGGGTCGTCCTCACCCAGGGCGGCCAGCAGCAGCCGGCCCATCGCCGCAGCCATACCCTCGGCCACCTTGAGCAGGACGTTGCCGGTGAAGCCGTCGGTGACGAAGACGTCGGCCTTGCCCCGGCCCAGGTCGCGTCCCTCCACGTTGCCGGCGAAGCGCACCGGTGCTGCGGCCAGGAGGGCGTGGGCCTCCTTCTCCAGGGGGCGGCCCTTGCCCTCCTCCTCCCCCACATTCAGCAAGCCCACCCCGGGGTCCGCCAGCCCCAGGTAGATCTGGGCCAGCACCCGCCCCATGACGGCGAACTGGACCAGGTTCTCCGGCCGGACCTCCAGGTTCGCCCCGATGTCGAGGACCACCGTCGGGTGGCCCACCGGGAACACCGCGGCGAGGGCGGGCCGGGACACCCCGGGAAGGCGCCCGATCAGGATGGCCCCGGCGGCCACCGCGGCCCCGGTGGACCCGGCCGACACCATTCCCGCCGCCTCCCCTTCGGCGACGAGGCGGGCCGCCACGCTCATGGAGGACCGGCGCTTGTCGCGGATGGCAGAGGCCACGTCGTCGCCCATGCCGATCTCCTCCGGGGCGTGGACGACGGGCAGGTCGGCCTCGCACTCCTGGAGGAGCGGGCGCAGCCGCGCCTCGTCGCCCACCAGAACGACATCGACGCCGCTAGCCGCGGCGTCGACGGCGCCCCTGACGGTCTCCTGCGGCGCGAGGTCGCCGCCCATGGCGTCGAGGGCGATGCGGGTCATGGCCCCCCTTAAGAGGTGCTCACCACCTCCCGCCCGTTGTAGGTGCCGCACTGCGGGCAGGCCCGGTGCGGCGCCTTGGCGGCCCCGCACTGCGGGCAGGGCGTGGTGGACGGGCGGGTCACCTTCCACGCCGCCTTCCGCTGCCGGGTGCGGGAGCGGGACATCTTCTTCTTGGGGACCGCCATGACGATTCGCCTCGTTTCACTCGCTCAAGGTTGCAGCAGGTCACGCAGGGGCGCGAAAGGATTCCCCGGCGCCTCGTCGTGCCCTGGGCAGGAACCCGTATTCAAGTCGCCGCCGCAAACCGCGCAAAGTCCGAGGCAGTCGGGGCGGCAGATGGGCCGCAGCGGCAGGGCCAGCAGGACCGCATCGGCGTCGCCGCTCAGCACCTCGAGGAAGTCGACGTAGAGCGGCTCGGACCACTCCGCGAGGCAGCGGCGGCAGGTGTACCGGGCCTGCACCGCCACCCGGCCCCGGGCGACGATGCCCCCCACCATGCTCTCGAGCACCAGGTGCGCCCGCAGAGGGGCGTCGGGGTCCACCCGGGCCAACT
>JALOLI010000087.1 GCA_025456165.1 Acidimicrobiia bacterium
CGGGAGCCGATGGCGCTTACCGCTTCGACGGCCTGCCCCCCGGCACCTACACGATCGTGGTGCGCGACGGCACCGACCGCTTCTCCGGCTTCCGGGCCACCCTGGATCCCGACGGCACCCTGGATGGAGAGACCGACGCGTCCCTGGCGGTGAGCCAGGACCGCACCGGGCTGGACTTCGCCTACCGGGGCGCCGGCAGCGTCGGCGACACCATCTGGAGCGATACCGACGGAGACGGGGCCCTGGATCCTTCCGAAGACCCCATCGCCGGGATCGTCGTGGACCTGGTGTGGGCGGGCTTCGACGGCGTCCTGGGGAGCGCCGATGATGTCCTGTTCCCCTCCCAAACCACCGGGCCAGACGGCGTCTACCTGTTCGACGGGGTGCCGGCCGGACTCGTGGACGTCTCCGTCGACGAGGGCTCTGTGGACGACGATCTTGAGCCGACTACCAGCACCTCCTACACCTACGACCTCGACCCCGGGGAGGACTACCTCGACGGCGACATCGGCTACCGCGCCCGCGAGGAGCTCCCCAACACCGGTTTCGACGCCGACCGCCTGGGGTTCCTGTCCCTGGGGATGATGGGCCTCGGCCTGGCTCTGCTTTTCGTCGGCCGCCGCCGGAGACGCCACGAACAACTCCACTGGGAGCGGCTGGCCTGACCGATCTGCCCGGCTGGCGAACGACGAGAGCGGCCGCCCCGGGGGCGGCCGCTCTCGGCAAGGAGGGAGGAAATCGCGGCCCGTGCCGACGATGCCATCTGCATCGGCGGCGCCGGTACCTCCTTGAGCCGAACGCGGGGCCCGGGCTCGGCGCCGCCGCGGGCGTGGACCATCCGGCGCACCCCCTTTACAGTGGCCCCGTGCACCAGGCCCTCGCCGACCATCTGCGCCGCCACGCCGTGCGCACGGGCGACTTCGTGCTGCGCTCCGGCGCCCGCAGCCACTGGTACGTGGATGCCCGCGCCACCACGTTCACCGGCGAAGGGGCGGCGCTGGCGGGCGAGGCCGTGCTGGCAGTGCTCCTCCCGGAGGTGACCGCCCTGGGCGGGCCCACCCAGGGCGCCGATCCCGTCGCCGTGGCCACCGCCCTGGTGGCCGCCGGCCGGGGCCGGCCGCTGAAGGCCTTCTCGGTGCGGGCCCGCCCCAAGGACCACGGCACGGGGGGACGCCTGGTGGGCCCGGTGGGCCCCGCCGACCGGGTGGCGGTGGTGGAGGACACCACGACCACCGGCGGGTCGCTCCTCGAGGTGGTGGACGTCCTGGGCGCCGAGGGGATCGAGGTCGTGCAGGCAGTGGTTCTCATAGACCGCAGCGGGGGCGAGGTGGCGGCAGCCTTCGCCGGGAAGGGCATCCCCTACACGGCCCTCCTCCTCCCCGCCGACCTGGGGGTGGGCTCATGATCGTGCGGGTGACGCGCTCGCCGCTGCGCCTGCTGGGCTACGCCCTGCTGGCGGTGCCGATGATCCTGCTCGCCGTCGACATGCTGGTGGCCTACCGGTTCTTCCCCTTCCCGGAGACGACGACGGCCAGCAGCACGATCACCGCCGACGACGGGTCCACCACCGAGGTGACCTGGCAGGTGTACACCGACAACGGCAAGGCCCAGCGCCGGCGGGACCTCGCCTGGGGCAGCGCCCTGGGCCTCGGCGGCCTGGTCGTCATCGGCTGGGCCTGCGCCGGCCTGGTCGCCCCCCGCCGGTTGCTGACCGCCGACTCCGAGGGCCTCACCCTCCGGCTCGAGGGGCGGCGCCTCCCTCCGCTCCGCCTCGCCTGGGAGGAGGTCGCCGAGGTGCGCTCCGGGTTGCGGCGCGACCAGGCAGGTGAGGTGCCGGTGCTGTCGTTGCGGCTGCACTCCCCGGACAAGGTGCCGCTGCGCCCGTCCGGGGCCGTGGCCGACCCGCCCTGGCTGCACCTGTTCGCCGGCGACTGGGACCGTCCGGCCCACGAGGTGGCGGCCCGGGTCGAAGGCTACGTCACCGGCTTCCGCGGCTGGGAGAGCTACGGATGACGGTGCCGGCCTGCATCGGGGCGCACGTCCCCAGCATCCATCCCCTGGAGGAGGCCGCCGAGCGGGGCGCCGACCTGATCCAGGTGTTCCTGTCGAACCCCCAGTCCTGGAAGAAGCCGGCGCCCCGGGCCGACGCCGCGGCCCTGCGTGCCGCCTCGCTGCCGATCGTGGTGCACGCCCCGTACCTCATCAACGTGGCCTCGCCCAACAACCGGGTCCGCATCCCCTCGCGCACGATCCTGGCCGACACCCTGGAGGCGGCGGCCGGCGTGGGCGCGGTGGCGGTGGTGGTCCACGGGGGGCATGTGGGCGACGACGAGGATCCGGCGGTGGGGGTCGAGCGCTGGCGCAAGGCCCTGGAAGGGGTGGACCGCCCGGTGCGAGTGCTGCTCGAGAACACCGCCGGCGGGGGCAAAGCGGTGCTCCGCGACCTGGGCCGCCTCGGCCCGCTCTGGGAGGCCATCGGCCACCTGGGGGTGGGGGTGTGCCTCGACACCTGTCACGCCTGGGCGGCCGGAGAGGACCTGGAGAGCGCGGTGGGACGGGTGCGCGCCGCCACCGGCGCCGTCGACTTGCTGCACTGCAACGACTCCCGTGATCCGGCGGGGAGCAGCCGCGACCGGCACGCCAACCTGGGCCGGGGCCTCATCCCGCCGGATTTGCTGGCCGGGGTGGCCGCCGAGGCGGGGGCTGCGATCGTGGTGGAGACTCCCGACGACGACGGCGGCCAGGCATCCGACATCGCCTGGCTGCGGCAGCGCCTGGCCGGCTGCTGAACGACGGGCTCAGCGCCCCGAGACGCGGCAGCGCTGGCCGCAGGCGGGGCACTCCGTCACCCGGGACGCGTCCACCGGCGCCCCGCAGTAGGGGCAGAAGCGCACCGGAGGCGGCTCTTCGTGAGCGGGCCTCAGGCGAGCGGCGATCAGCGCCGCCAGAGTGGCGGCCCCCAGCAGGACCATGAGGATGCCGAAGAGCCGCCAGCCGTCCTTAGGGTTGAAGCCCCACACCACCGATATCAGGAAGGCCCCGCCGGCGGCCGCCAGGGTGTAGGCAGTGGGGAGGAGGCGGCGGTAGCGGCCTTTGAGGTGCACCGCAGACATCAGGGAGGCGAACGCGGCGAAGACCGCCACCGCCACCAGGGTGGCTCCCGCCTGCCAGATGGCATCCACCCCGAAGTCCTCCCAGAACCCGGCGATGAGCAGGGCGAAGCCGGGCACGGCGGTCACGATGCCGATGATGGGGAGGGGGCCGAGGCGGAACTCGGGGATGGCGGTCCCGCAGGCCAGGGCCACGCTGCCGCAGGCGGTGATCAGCAGGGAGGTGGCCAGGATGCGCGACTCGATCTCGCCCAGGCTGCCTGCCACGGCCCACACCCCGAGCAGGGCGTTGGCGAAGATCGAGGCCAGGGTCACCCAGCGGGCCACCCGCCGAACGGTGTCGAATCGCTCGGAAGGTGCGGTCGGCGAAGCGGCGGCGCCGGGGTCGGTCATGCGGCTCACAGCCTGCTCCTCATCCGGCCCTTCGGCAAGATGGTCGCGGTGAGGGCTCCCTCTGCGGTGGAAGGGCGCCGACCCAGGGGCCGGGCGGCAGGCTTCTTCGTCAGTACTCGCCGCCCAGCTTGGTGTGATCCCAGGAGGCCACTTGATCCGCCTCCACCACCACTGCCGTGTTCTTGGCCGCGTGGCGCCCGAATGCCGCCGCCAACTCCTCGGTGGAGAGGGAACGGGGGGCGCCGCCCACCATGGCGTACTTGGCCGCCAGCCTGCCGTAGAGGGTGAGCACGTAGGCGGGGTCCTCGACGAGCCGGGCCCGGCCCTGGATCATCACCCCCTGCAACTCCGTGTAGGCCTCGCCGCGCTCCACCAGGGCGGTGAGCCGGGGGTCGCGCTGCAGGTTGCGGATCTTCTGGGAGCGGCTGAAGGAGCGGAACACGACCCGCCCCTCTTCCACGACATACCACATGGGCACCAGGTGGGGCCGCCCGTCGGGGTGCAGCGAGGCCACCTGGAGGATGCGCCCCTGCTCGAGGAAGGCGGCGACTTCGGCGGCGCTCATGCTGATGTCCCGGCGCGGCATGCCGCTGCTCCTCACTGACGGCCGGGCGCCACGCTACGCCGCCGCCGCCGGCCCCGCCACCGGATGGACCTGCCGGCCGTCCCTACAATCGCGGCATCCCCCAGAGGCACGGGCGACCGCAGCGGCGGCCGAGGCCGGCAGGCGGGGCAGCCGCGAGCCCGTGATTCCCCCGACCCGGCTCCGGGCGGGGAGAAGGGAGCTGGAATGCCCGACAAGGTGACGGTGCCGATGGTGCGCGCCCGCAAGGGAGGCGCCAGGCTCAAGATGGTCACCGCCTACGACACCCCGAGCGCGCGCATCGCCGACCGGGCCGGAGCGGACATCATCCTCGTGGGCGACTCGCTGGCCAACGTGGTGCTGGGCTTCGAGACCACGCTCAAGGTCGATGTGGACCAGATGATCCATCACACCGCGGCCGTGTCCCGGGCCCGCCCCCGGGCCCTGGTGGTGGGGGACATGCCCTTCCTCTCCTACACCGTATCGGTGGAGGAGGCGGTGCGCCACGCCGGGCGCTTCGTGCGAGACGGCGGAGCGGAGGCGGTGAAGCTGGAGGGGGGCCGCAAGCGCCTACCCGTGGTGGAGGCCATCCGCGACGCCGAGATCCCGGTGATGGGCCACATCGGGCTCACCCCGCAGTCGGTGAATGCCATGGGGGGCTATCGCGTGCAGGGCAAGGGGCTCGAGGCGGCGCGGGCCCTGCTCGACGACGCCCGGGCCCTCGATGAGGCCGGGGTGTTCGCCCTGGTGCTCGAGGGAGTGCCCGACACCCTGGCTGGGGCGATCACCGCGGCAGTGTCGGTGCCCACCATCGGGATCGGCGCCGGGGCCGCCGTGGACGGGCAGGTCCTGGTCTTCCACGACGTCCTGGGATTCCACGACCAGCGCCTGGCGAAGTTCGTGCGCCCCTACGCCCACCTCTTCGACGACGCCGTCGCCGCGCTGACGGCCTTCTTCGCCGATGTGGAGAGCGGCGCCTTCCCCTCGGCCGAGGAGTCGTACGCCATGCCCGAAGAGGTGGCCCGGGCCCTCCTTTCCGGAGGCGCGGGATCCGCCGGCTGATCCCCGCTCTCCTCCTGCTGGCCGCCTGCGCCGCCGGCGGGCTCGAGGGGTTCCCCAGGGAGGAGATCCTCGTTTCCGGGCAGCCCTGGCTGGTGGCGGTGGCCGACCACCCGACACGCCGGGCCCAGGGCCTGAAGGGCGTGGAGGACCTCGGGGCGCTGCGGGGGGTGCTGTTCGTGTTCCCCGAGGACACCACCTCCGGGTTCTGGATGAAGGACACCCCCCTCTCTCTCGACATAGCCTTCTTCGCGGCCGACGGGTCGCCGGTGGGCCTCTTGTCCATGACCCCCTGCCCGGGCGAGGACTGTCCCACCTACCGGCCGGCCGGCCCCTATCGCTATGCCCTGGAGGTGCCGGCGGGTGGCTTCTCCGGCCTGGCCGCCCTGCACCTGGACCCGGCCTCGGTAGGCGACTGAGCCGCGAGCGGCCCACTCGCGAGCCTCCGGCCGGGGTCGCGGGCCGGGGCGGGCCGAGCCCGGACTTCCGCGAGCCGCCGGGGCCGCGGTACACTGCCGCCCTTCCCCAACCTGCCCCCCGGCGGGGGCCGCCCGTCAGATGCGGGTGTCCGAAGGAGGTGGAGCGCGCCGTGCGCACTTA
>JALOLI010000088.1 GCA_025456165.1 Acidimicrobiia bacterium
CGACGGTCCCGAGGAGGCCCGATGCCGCGAGTCGATCCCACCGTCCTCGAAGCTCTGCTGGTCGAGGCCCTGACCGGGGACGAGGGCCCGCTGACGGCGCTCTTGAGAGAGCACAGCAACCTTCCCGGGCCGCGGGGCAATCTGGAACTGGCCGGGCAGTTCGCCGACGCGGTGACGGCCCGAGCCGGCGGCCCGGGCGCCGCCTCCGCCTGGCGGGTGGCGTCGCTCCTGGCGGCGGTCGGCGCCGACGAGGCGCCCACCGGTGACCCGGGCGAGTTCCTCGCCTTCTGCGGGACTCTGGCCGCGGCAGGCTTCGCCGGTGACCCGTCCCGCCGGGCGGCCGTTTGGGGAATGATCCGGCGGGCGGCCGAGGACGAGCGCTGGCGGCTGCGGGAAGCGGCGGCACAAGCGATCCAGCGCGCCGCTCCCGCCGATCCCGAAGGGACCCGGGCGTTGCTCGAGGAGTGGGCGGCCGGCGGCTCGTGGCTCCTCTGCCGCGCCGTCGCCGCCGGCACGGCCGATCCGCCGCTGCTGCGCGATCCGGCCTGGGCGGCGGCCGCCCTGCGATGCCACGAGGTGATCCTGGCTCGGTTGGCCGCGGCGGGCGGTCGGCGTGATGCCGAGTTCAAGGTGCTTCGCCAGGGCCTCGGGTTCAGCCTCAGCGTGGTGGTGGCCGCGTCTCCGGAGGCGGGGTTCGCTCTTCTGCGGCGCCTCGCCGCCATCCCCGATCGCGACCTGGCCTGGGTGTTGCGCTCCAACCTGGGCAAAGCCCGGCTGGCCCGGGGCTATGCCGGGGAGGTGGCGGCGGTGCGCTCCCTGCTGGGGAGCTGAGGTCAGGCTCCCGGCGCGTTGTCCAGGCGGCGCTCCTCCTCGGCGGACAACTCCCGGCGCAGCACCTTGCCCACGAAGGTCTTGGGCAGTTCGGTGCGGAACTCCACGAACTTAGGCACCTTGAAGCGGGCCAGGTGGTCGCGGCAGAACTCGACTATGTCCTCCTCGGTGGCCGTGGATTCCGGCCGCAGCACCACGAAGGCCTTCACCCGCTGGTCGGGGGAGTGCGGCGGCACGCCGATCACCGCTGCCTCGGCGACCGCGGGGTGCTGGTACAGCACATCCTCGATCTCCCGCGGGTACACGTTCAGGCCCCCGCCGGCCAGGATGAGGTCCTTCTTGCGATCCACGATGTGGAAGAAGCCGTCCTCGTCCATGACGGCCACATCGCCGGTGTGGAGCCAGACCGTGCCCGCGGCGTCGGTGATGAGAGTGGCCGCCGTCTCTTCCGGGCGCTGCCAGTAGCCGGCCATGACCTGCGGGCCGCTGATGCAGAGCACCCCACGCTCGCCGGGGCCCATGATGCGGGTCTCGGTCTCCTCGTCGACGATCTTGCAGTCGGTGTCGGGGAAGGGGATGCCGATGGTGCCGAGACGGTCCGGGCCGGCCAGGGGATTGGCGTGGGTGACGGGGGAGGCCTCGCTCAGGCCGTAACCCTCGACCAGGCGCCCACCGGTCACCTCCTGGAAGCGGCGCTGCACTTCCGGGGGCAGGCCGGCGGCGCCGCTCATGCACTGCTTGATCGAGGTCAGGTCGTACTTCTTCTTCTGTACCGCCGGGTGGTTGGCCAGCGCGGCATAGAGCGCCGGCACCCCGGGGACCAGGGTGGGCCGGTAGCGGTCGATGACCTTCAGCAGCGCCTTCAGGTCGCGCGGGTCGGGGATGATGACCTGGGTGTACCCCCGGTCGATGGAGTGGTTCATGCACACCGTCATGGCGTAGGAGTGCGTCAGGGGGAGGGCGGTGAGCATCACCTCCCCGGCCTCCGCCAGGCCGGTGGACCAGGCCTGGCCCTGGCGGGAGTTCGACACCAGGTTCCGGTGCGTGAGCATGGCGCCCTTGGGGGTGCCGGTGGTGCCGCCGGTGTACATCAGGACGGCCAGGTCGGAAGGGTCGATCGGCACCGGCTGCGGCTCCTGCGGCGCGGCGGCGATGACTTCCTGGAACCAGTGGGTGTCGGGGTCACCGGAAATGTCGACGCGATGGCCGCCCTTCTTCTCCTTGGCGACGGTGAAGAGCGCCCGCAGCACGGGCGGGAAGTACTCCTTGACGCTGGTCACGATGACGTGCTCCAGGGCCGTGCGCGGTCGGGCCTGGCGCACCCGGGGGTAGTTGAGGGTGAGGCAGAAGACGACGCGGCTGCCGGCGTCGGCCGACTGGTGGGCGAACTCATCGGCGGTGTAGAGGGGATTCGAGGAGACGGCGACGGCGCCCGCCTTCCAGATGGCCTCGTAGGCGATGACCGTCTGCGGGCAGTTGGGGAGGTACACCGAGACGCGGTCGCCCTTGGCCACGCCCATCTCCTGCAGCGCCGCGGCCAGGCGGTCGGAGAGGGTGTCGAGCTCGCGGAAGGTGAGGCTGCGGCCGAAGTAGACCAAGGCCGGCTTGTCCGGGCGACCGGCGGTGGTGCGGCGCAGGAGGTCGGTGAGGTTGATGTCGGGGTAGTCCAGGGTCGCCGGGACGCCCGGGTCGTAGTAGCGATGCCAGGGCCGCGCCTCCATGCCATGCCTCCTTCGCGCCGGCCGGCGGCCCAGTGCCGCCGGCCACCTCCGCGGGTGTGGGAGCCATTCCACCACGAACCGGTGCCCGCCGCCGGTCGGCCCGCGACGCGCCACGCTACGCTGCCCGGGCGGCATCAAGACAGGGAGAGCCATGCCCAAGAACCTGCTGGCCAAGGGATCGTCCGGCGGCCCCGTGGAGGCGCTGCAGAAGGCGCTGGCGGCGCTCGGAGTCAATCCCGGCCCCATCGATGGGGTGTTCGGCCCCAAGACGGAAGCGGCGGTCAAGCGTTTCCAGAAGAAGGCCGGCCTGGAAGCGGACGGCATTGCCGGCCCCAAGACCATGAAGGCCATCGACATGCTGCAGAAGGTGGCGGCGAAGCCGGTGGTCAAGCCCATCGTGCTGCCGACGCCTAAGCCGCCGGTCAAGCCCGTCAAGCCGGTAGCCAAGCCGACGGCGGGGATGGCGGCCAAACTCGCGGCCAAGCCCGTAGCGAAGCCGGCGGCCAAGCCCGTTGCGAAGCCGGCGGCCAAGCCGACCACGGTGGCCGGGGCGGCGGCGGCGGCAGCCAGGGCCATCGCCGCTGCGGCGAAGAAGGCGGCGCCCAAGAAGCCCTAGGTGCTACCTCGAGTGTCGAACGAGCAGGGCCTCCCCGGTTCGGGGAGGCCCTGCGGCCTGCGAGGAGCTTGGGGGGTACGCGAATAGGTCCGTCTCAGGGCCGGATACCGCCCGACCGTCGGCCGGTATCCGGCGAGGGGCGACGGCCTATTGGCGCACCCCCTTGCTCGGTCAGCCGAAATGGTGCCCGCAGCGGGGGCAGGAGGCGTCTTCCTCGCCGGTTTGGCTGCGGCACCAGGGGCACGGCAGATCGGGACCGCCGGTCTCCCACAACACCCGCGCCAGAGGGACCAGGGGCGCGCTCACGGCCGTTCTCCCCGAATTGGCGTCGCGGTCACGATCCCACTCCTTGGCTCGGTACGCCGGGCGCAGGCTAGAGCGCGCCGGTCTTCGGGCCGGGGATTTCCCGGGGCCGGGTGGGCCGGCGGCGGGAGCAGGACACCTCGTTCGGCCGATTACCCTTCCCCCGACACCCGACGGAGCGAGCCCATGCCCATGACCATCACCCTGCCCGACGGATCCGCGCTGCATCTGGAGGCGGGGGCTACCGGGGCCACGGCGGCCCGGGCCATCGGAAGGCGCCTGGCCGAAGCGGCGGTGGCGGTGCGGGTCGACGGCGACCTGCGGGACCTGTCGTCGCCGCTGCCCGACGGCGCGGCCGTCGAGATCATCACCGCCGACAGCGATGCCGGGCGATCCGTGCTGCGCCACTCCGCCGCTCACGTCATGGCGCAGGCGGTCGTCGGCCTATTCCCCGGCGCCCAGTACGCCATCGGCCCGGCCATCGAAGACGGCTTCTACTACGACTTCGCCGTGGGGCGGGCCTTCACGCCGGAGGACCTGGAGGCTATCGAGGCCCGCATGGCCGAGATCGTCGCCGCCGATCAACCCTTCGAGCGGGAGTCGGTGGCGAAGGAGGCGGCGCTGGAGGTCTTCGCCGAGCAGGCCTTCAAGCGGGAGATCATCGAGTCGGTGGAGGAGTCCGAGGGCGCCGCCGGCGTCCAGGTCACCCTCTACCGGAACCACGACTTCGTGGACCTCTGCCGGGGCCCTCACCTGCCCTCGACCGGACGCTTGGCCGCCTTCAAGCTGCTACGCACCGCCGGGGCGTACTGGCGGGGCGACGAGCACCGGCCCCAACTGCAGCGCATCTACGGCACGGCCTGGGAGAGCCGGGCTGCTCTCGACGACTACCTGCACCGGCTCGAGGAGGCGCGGCGCCGCGACCATCGCCGAATCGGGGCGGAGCTCGATCTGTTCTCCTTCCCCAACGAGCTGGGGAGCGGCCTTGCCATCTGGCACCCGAAGGGAGCCATGGTCCGGACCCTGATGGAGGACTACAGCCGGCGCACCCACCTGGCCCACGGCTACCAGCTGGTGGCCTCGCCCCACGTCGCCCGGGCGGATCTGTGGCGCCGGTCGCAGCACCTCAGCTTCTACGCCGAGAACATGTACCCCCTCATGGAGCTCGACGACGGCGACGAGTACGTGCTCAAGCCGATGAACTGCCCGTTCCACATCCTCATCTTCTCGAGCCGGTCACGGTCCTACCGGGAGCTGCCGCTGCGCCTCTTCGAACTGGGGACGGTGTATCGGTACGAGCGCTCCGGCGTTCTCCACGGCCTGCTGCGGGCGCGCGGCTTCACCCAGGACGACAGCCACATCTTCTGCATGGAGAGCCAGATCGGTGAGGAGCTGCAGAGCCTGCTCGACTTCTCGTTGATGGTGCTGCGCGACTTCGGCTTCGAGAGCTTCGAAGCCGACCTCTCGACCCGGCCCGAGAAAGCCGTCGGCCGCATCGAGCTCTGGGACCGGGCCACTGCGGCGCTCGGCGACGCCCTCGACAAGGCCGGCCTGGCCTACCGGGTGGCCGAAGGGGAGGGAGCCTTCTACGGCCCCAAGATCGACCTGCACGTGCGCGATGCCATCGGGCGGCGCTGGCAGGTGACCACCCTGCAGGTCGACTTCGGCCAGCCGGACAACTTCGAGCTGGAGTACGCCTCTGCGGGCAACACCCGGGAGCGGCCGGTGATGATCCACCGGGCGCTGTTCGGCTCGGTGGAGCGGTTCCTCGGGGTGCTGCTGGAGCACTACGCCGGGGCCCTGCCGGGCTGGCTGGCGCCGGTGCAGGCGACGGTGGTGCCGGTGGCCGACCGCCACCACGACTATGCCGCCGCGGTGGCCGCCGCCCTGGAAGCTGCCGGGCTCCGGCCGGAGGTGGACCTGGCCGACGACACGGTCGGCGAGAAGATCCGCCGGGCGCTGACCCAGAAGCATCCGGCCGTGCTCGTGGTGGGCGACCGCGATGTCGCCGCCGGCACGGTGGGCCTGCGTCTGCGGGGCGGCGAAGAGGAGCGGGGGATCTCCCTCGATGAGGTCACCCGCCGCCTCGCCGAGCTGTGCCGGGCTCCCAGGTAGGAGCCGGTCCCTCAACTTCCCGGCGCCCCCTCTACAGGACGAATACCTCGCCGGTGGTGTCCTGAACCTCGAAGGTGAGGGCGAAGCTCGCTCGCCGGGGCCAGCGCTCCAGCAGGGCCATAGCCTGGAGGTTGCAGCCCGCCAGGAAGGCCGCC
>JALOLI010000089.1 GCA_025456165.1 Acidimicrobiia bacterium
CGAGGATGGCATCGACGATGCCCGCCTCCTCGTCCGCCAGGGCGGCGTCCTCCCGGGCGAAGAGCGCCTCCATCCCGGCCAACGCCTCCTCGGGCAAGCACCAGCCGCACCCTCCCAGGTTCTCTTCCAGGTGGGCGAGGCGCCGCGGCCCGGTGAGGGCGCAGGCTACCCCCGGCTGAGCCAGCACCCAGGCGATGGCCGCCTGCGCCGGGGTGCGCCCCAGGGCGCGGGCCAGGCTTCCCAGGTGGTCCGCGATGCGCCGGCCCGAGGCGAGGCGGGCCCGCTGGAAGAGCGGGTCGAAGTTGCGGATGTCGCCCTCCTCGAAGGCGGGTTCGGGCCCGATGGTGCCGGTCAGCAGGCCGCGCCCGGTGACGCTGAAGCCGATGGCGGCCGGACCGGCCCCTGAGCAGAGAGGCAGCAGGGTGCGCCGCGACTCCCGGGCCGCGGCGCTCAACTCCATCAGGATCGAGAAGGGCCGACCGGCCTCGAGGTAGCGGGCCACGCGGTGGGTGGGCAGGTGGCCCACCCCGTAGTGGCGGATCAGGCCGGCGACCCGCAGGCTCTCGAGGGCGGCCACCGTCTCCTCCACCGGCGTGCCCGGGTCGTCGAAGTGGACCTGCAGGAGGTCGATGCGATCGGTGCCCAGGCGCTGCAGGCTGCGGCGGCAGGCGGCCTCGACCGCTTCCTGGTCTAGGCGCGGCGGGGCGCCTTCGGGGGAGCCAACCTTGGTGGCGAGGATCACCTCGTCGCGGAAGGGGCGCACCGCCTCGCCGAGCACCGCCTCGGCATCCCCGTAGTTGCCCGCGGTGTCGAAGACGGTCACCCCCAGGTCGTGTGCCCGGCGGAGCAAGGCGACGAACTCGCCCCGGTTTACGGGGCCGTAGGCTCCGGCCAGGGCGTAGCCGCCCACCCCGATCGCCGACAGGGTGAGGCCGCGATGCTCCCGGTGCTCCATGGCCGCCCCCACCGGGGGAGACTCAGCCGGGGAGCACCCGGTAGACGTCGTCCCCTTCGCGGGCCTTCCCGGCCACCTTGATGCCCACGGAATCGCCCGGCTTCACCTTGGTCACCTGCTCGTGCTCGATCTGCATAGACCCCACCTGCTCGGTGAAGTCGCTGAGATGGCCCACGACGTGGATGGTGTCCCCGACGGCCAGTTCTCCCGTCATCTCGATGGCGATGACTCCCGCCTTGTTGAAGTAGTGGCTCACCGAGGCCACGAGTTGCTCGGACACGGGATCCTCCCTGAGTCGTCCGACGGCCCCATTCTGCACTGCGGCGGCGCCTCGGGTGGCCAGAGGCGGCGGCCGTTGCCTATCCTGCGTGCTCCGACGATCAAGGGGGTCTACCCGTGATCGCCATTCTGGGGGCCGGGCACGCCGGGCGTGCCATGGCCGGCGACCTGGGATTGCGTGGGGCGCCGGTGGCCCTGTGGAACCGCACTGCCGCGAACATCGCCGTTCTGCGGGCGCGCGGTGGCGTGGAGGTGGCCGGCGAAGTCGAGGGCTTCGGCAGCCTGCGACTGGTCACCGACGACCTCGAGGCCGCCCTGGCGGACGCCCGCCTGATCATCGCCAATGTCCCGGCCTTCGCCCACGGGCCCCTGGCGGAGCGCTGTGCTCCCTACCTGCGAGATGGGCAGATGGTGGTCCTCAACCCGGGTCGAACCTTCGGGGCTCTGGAGTTCCGCCGGGCGCTGGTCGCGGCCGGGTGTGACGCTGATGTGGTGGTGGCCGAAGCGGCGACCAACCTGATGACGGCCCGCTCCACCGGGCCGGCTCAGTCGTACATCGCCCGGGTGAAGCATGCCGTGCCTGTGGCCGCGCTCCGGCCGGCCCGTACCGCCGAGGTGGTGGCGGCGCTGAATGAGTGGTACCCGCAGTTCACTGCGGCCGCCAGCACTCTGGAAACCTCCTTCTCCAATGTGGGGGCCGTCATCCACCCGGCCATCACCCTGCTGAACGCGGCCCGGATCGAGAACGACCAGGGCCGCTTCGAGTTCTACATGGAGGGCATCAGCCCTCGGGTGGCCGGGGTGCTGGAGGCGGTCGATCGGGAGCGCAGGGCCGTCGCCGCGCTGCTGGGGGTGGAGGTGCAGAGCCTGGTCGAGTGGCTGGCCAGCGCGTACCGCGCCACGGGGAGTGACCTCTTCGAGGCGGTGCGGGCTAACGAGGGCTATCGGGGCATCACCGCCCCCTCCACCCTGGAGCACCGCTACATCCTGGAAGATGTGCCGATGAGCCTGGTCCCCATCGCCTCGGCAGGCCGCGCCTTCGGGCTCAAGTCACAGGCCATCGAGTCGCTGATCCTGCTCGCCGGGCTGATCATGGACACCAACTACTGGACCCGGGGGCGGACCCTGGAAGGCCTGGGCCTGGCCGGGCTGAGCCCTGGCGAGATCGGTCGGATCGCGGCCATGGGGAGCTGAAGGTGAGCGAGGGGCGCCTGGTCATCGGGGCCGCCCTGGGGGATTGCGTCCACACGGCCGGGGTCCTGAACTTCCTGGCCGCCGCCCGGCGTGCCGGGTATCGGACGGAGTTCCTGGGGCCGGCCGTGCCCGTGGCGCGGGTGGTGGAGGCGGCGGCCGGCCGTCGACCGGCCCTGCTTGCCCTGTCCTACCGGCTCACCCCGGCCGCTGCCGAGCGTCTCTTCGCCCAGTTGCGCGCCGGTCTCGCCGCCGCCAGGCCGGAGGGGCAGCGCCTGGTCTTTGGCGGCACCCCCGTCGTGGCCGAGGTGGCGGCGCGCACCGGCCTCTTCGAGGAGGTGTTCGGCCTCCCCGACTCGCCGAGCGCCGAGGAGTACCTGGCCGGAGGGGTGGCCCGGATGGCACCGCGGGATTGGGCCCAGGGCCTCGAAGAGCGCTGCCGCCAGGCGGCGCCGCGTCCCTTGATCCGCCACCACTTCGGGCTCCCGAATCTCGACGACACCGTGGCAGGGATCGAGCGCATTGCCGCCGCCGGGGTGCTCGATGCGGTCTCACTGGGGCCCGACCAGAACTTCCAGGAGCACTTCTTCCACCCGGAGCGCATGGACCCAGCCCAGGACGGGGCGGGGGGCGTGCCGGTGCGCTCGGTGGACGATCTCCGCCGTCTGTTCGCCGCCACCCGGCAGGGCAACCACCCGCTGATGCGCTGCTACTCGGGCACCAACGACCAGGTGGCCCTGGCCGCGGTTCTGCAGGAGACGATCCACAACGCCTGGTGCGCGGTGCCCGTCTTCTGGTACTCGGAGCTCGACGGGCGCTCGACGCGCTCGCTGGAACAGGCCATCGCCGAGCACGGCGCCCTGGTGGCCTGGTGCGCCGCCCACGGGGTGCCGGTGGAACGCAACGACCAGAACCAGTGGGGCCTGCGCCATGCCTCGGACACAGTGCAGGTGGCCGCCGCCGCCCTGGCCGCCGGCCTGACCGCGGCAGCCGGGGTGAAGACCATCGTCGTCCAGATGATGCTGAACAACCCTCCCGGCATTGCCCCGGCCATGGATGTGGCGAAGATGTCGGCCATGGAGTGCCTGGTCCGACGCGCCGCCGGCGGAGGCGTCACCCTGCTGCGCGAGACCCGCGGGGGCCTCTTCTCCATGCCTCTCGACCCCGACCGGGCCCGCGGGCAGCTCGCTGCGGCCACCCGCACCGGCATGCTGTTGCGCCCCGACATCCTCCACGTCGTCGGGCACACCGAGGCCCACCACATCACTGGTCCCGAGGACCTGATCGCCTCCTGCCGCCTGGCGCACCAGGTGATCGATGATGCGCTGCTGGGGCTCCCCGACCCACTGGCCGACCCGCAGGTGGCGGCAAGGCGCGACCATCTGGTGGGCGAGGCCGGCTTCCTGCTCGAGGCTGTGGAGCACCGCTTCCCCGGCGCTCTCACCGGCGACCCCGTCGCCCTGGCCCGGGCGGTGCGCCGCGGTTACCTGGACGCCCCTTACCTGGCGGGTATTGGCGCGGCCCGGGGCGTCACGGTCACCGTGGTCGACGGCGGCTGCGACGCGGTGGACCCGTCGTCGGGCCGGGTGCTGCCGGAGCGGGAACGCCTCGCCGGCCTCGACTGAGGCGGTGGGGGGCCGGCCGCCGGTTCCCCAGTTCGGGACCGGGGGCGCGATACAGTGACGGGGAGCACTCCGCCCGGCCCGGCCGGGGTCGGGGCTGGGATTTGTCGTGCTCGCACGCTTCCGGTACTCTTCCCGACCGGCCCTTCGGGGTCCTCTTGGTGTGTTTATAGGAACAAGCTGACGGCGTAGCGCGGTCGGGCTGCCGTCGTCGGGCCCCCCGGATCACCAAACAGGTGGCCGGGTTCGCCCGGACGGACCTGGTCGAGAAAGTGGACGCGGTGAAGGTTCGCCCATCGGTCAAGAAGATGTGCGAGAAGTGCCGGATCATTCGGCGGCACGGCCGCGTCTGGGTCATCTGCTCCAACCCGCGGCACAAGCAGCGACAGGGGTGAACTAGATGGCGCGTATCGCAGGGGTCGACCTGCCCCGGGAGAAGCGAACCGAAATCGGGCTGACCTACATCTTCGGTGTGGGCACTACGCGTGCTCGCGAGATGTGCGATGTCCTCAGCATCGACCGCAACACCCGGATCCGCGATCTCACCGACGACGAGGTGGCTCGCATCCGGCAGTACATCGATGCCAACTTCCGCGTGGAAGGCGACCTGCGGCGCGAGATCACCCAGAACGTGAAGCGCAAGGTCGAGATCGGGAGCTATCAGGGGCTGCGCCATCGGCGCGGCCTCCCCGTGCACGGGCAGCGCACTCACACCAACGCCCGGACCCGCAAGGGGCCCCGCCAGGCGATCGCCGGCAAGAAGAAGATTCGGAAGCACTGATGCCCGCGGAGGTGTAGGTGGCTGAGAAGAAGCGGTCCCGGCGGCGGGAACGGAGGAACATCCTCCACGGGCAGGCGCACATCACCGCCTCCTTTAACAACACCATCATCAACATCACCGACCTGGAGGGGAACACCCTGGTGTGGACCTCCGGCGGCACGGTGGGGTTCAAGGGCTCCCGTAAGTCCACGCCCTATGCCGCCCAGGTGGCCGCCGAGCAGGCCGCCCGCCGCGCCGGCGAGTACGGCATGCGCAAGGTCGATGTGGTGGTGCGGGGCTCCGGGGCTGGTCGCGAAACGGCCGTCCGCACGCTGCAGACCATGGGCATGGAGGTCACGGGGATCCGCGACATCACCCCCATCCCCCACAACGGCGTGCGTCAGAAGAAGCGGCGGGGGAGGAACTAGGCATGGCCCGCTACACCGACTCCGTCTGCAAGCTGTGCCGCCGCGAGAAGACCAAGCTCTTCCTGAAAGGCGCCCGCTGCGAGTCTTCCAAGTGCGCCATCGAGAAGAAGCCCTATCCGCCCGGTGACCATGGCCGGGGACGGGTGCGCGAGACCCAGTACCTCGGCCAGTTGCGCGAGAAGCAGAAGGCCCGCCGCATCTACGGCGTGCTCGAGAAGCAGTTCCGCAACTACTACATCGAAGCGGCCCGGCAGAAGGGCATCACCGGCGAGAACCTGCTCCGCATCCTCGAGAGCCGCCTCGACAACGTGGTCTTCCGCGCCTGCTTCGCCGAGTCCCGGTCCCAGGCGCGCCAGCTGGTTTCCCACGGCCACCTCCGGGTCAACGGACGCCGCGTGGACATCGCCTCGTACCGGCTGCGCGCCGGCGACGAGATCACGATGCGTGAAGCCAGCAAGAACATGCTGGTCG
>JALOLI010000090.1 GCA_025456165.1 Acidimicrobiia bacterium
GAGATGTCCCGCACCTTCCAGGCCTTCGCCGAGGTGGGTTTCATGGAGTCGGTGGGCTGGCACGGGGCGGTGGCCCAGTACGGGGGCTTCCTCCGCACCCTCGAGGTGGACCGCGAGGGGATGCACCGCATGTTCGGTGCGGTGCTCGAGGACATCCGCAGCGGGGGCTTCGCCCGCCGTTTCCAGGAGGAGCACGCCGCCGGCTATCCCTCCGTGGCCGCCATCAACGCCGTGAAGGCGTCGGGGAGCCTGATGACCGATGCCGAGCGGCGGGTGCGGGCCGCACTGGGCGGCTGAGGGCGCCGTCCGCGACGGCCCGTCGTCAGCGCCCGGCCAGCAGGCGCAGCAGGCGCAGACGGAGCCCCAACCCCCCGCGCCGGGGGAACCAGTACGGCTCCCTCCGCCGGCGCCACCGCGTCTCGGTGACCGCCACCGGGCAGGAGAAGGCGCGCAAGCCCTCGGCGCCTCCGGTGCGCCCCCACCCCGAGGCCCCCACGCCCCCGAAGGGCAGGGCCGGGATCCCGTAGTTGACCAGGGCGTCGTTGATCGCCACGGTCCCCGCCTGCAGGCGGGCCGCAACCCGGCGCCCTGCCGCCGCGTCGTCCGTCCAGACCGAGGCGTGCAGGCCGTACGGGGAATCGTTGGCCCGGGCGATCGCCTCCTCCTCGTCGGCCACCCGCATGACCGGAAGGACCGGGCCGAAGGTCTCCTCGCACATCACTGCCATGGAGTGGTCCACCTCGAGGAGGACCGTGGGCTCGTAGTAGGAGTCCCCCACCCGCTTCCCCCCGGCCAGCAGGGTGGCGCCGCCGGCCAGGGCCGCGGCCACCTGGGCTTCCACGGCCTCCATCTGCCCGGGGCCGAACACCGGTCCGATTCCCCGGGCGGGGTGAGAGGACGCCTCCACCTCGGCAACCGCCGCCCGCAGCGCGGCCACGAAGGCGTCGTAGGCCTCGGCCACGACGTACACCCGCTCCACCGCGACGCAGGCCTGGCCGGCGTTGAGGAAGCCCGCCCAGACCGCTCCCCGGGCCGCCCGCACCGGGTCGGCGCCGCCCAGGACGACCATGGGGTGCTTGCCCCCCAGCTCCAGGAGGGTGGGCACCAGGTGCGCCGCCGCCAGCGCGGCCACCTCCCGCCCCGCCGCCGACGACCCGGTGAACGAGACCACGTCGACCCCGCCGGCCACCAGGGCCCGGCCGGTGCCGGGGCCGCCCTGGACCACCTGCACCAGCCCGTCCGGGAGGCCGGCGGCGGCCGCCAGCTCGGCCACCAGCGCGCCGGAGGCCGGGGTGGCGCTCGACGGCTTGAGCACGACACCACAACCCGCCGCCAGGGCGGTCAGCGCCGGCTGGAAGGAGAGGAAGAAGGGGAAGTTCCAGGGGGAGATCACCCCTGCCACCCCCCGGGGCCGGTACTCCAGCCAGGCGCGCTTGTGGGCCACCGGCAGGGGGTTGATGCGCCGGGGGGCCAGGTGCAGGTGCGCCGTCCGGGCGAGGTAGCGGGCGTGGATGGCGGCCGGGAGCACCTCCGTCTCCAGGGCATCGACCGGGGACTTGCCGGTCTCGGCGGCCACCACCTCGACTATGCGGGAGGCCGCGGTCACCAGGGCGCGCTTCATGGCGCGCAGGCCGTCGCGTCGCTCCCAGGGGGTCAGCGAGGCCCAAATCCCCTGGCCCTGCCGGGCGGCGGCGACGGCGGCGGCGACCTCGGCCGAGCCTGCGGGAGCCCCGGCCTCAGGGCCGCCTACACGTCCCGGATCCCATCCACCGCCAGCCATATCCCCACCAAGAGTAGAACCGCCCCGAGGAGCCGGGAGGCCCACACCAGGACCCGGTCGGGAAGAGGCCGACGCGGGAGGAATCCCAGAGCAACGAGCCCGGCCAGGGCGATGGCGGCGGCCGCCAGCGTGGCCGGGACGCCCTCCTGCGACCCGGTGGCCACGGCGAGGGCCAGCACCTCGGGGCCGGCCAGCAGGGGAAAGGCCACCGGCCAGATCGCCGCCCGCCAGCGCCGCGGCACGGGCTCTGCCGCCGGCCGGGGCACGGCCAGGACGACCGCCGCAGCGATGACCGCGATTAACCCGGCGCCGATGCGGAACGTCTCCGGGGTGATCTCCAGGGCCCGGAGCAGCGGGCCCGAGAGCCCGGCCAGGGCGGCCACCACCCCGAAGCCCAGGATGGCCCCCCCTGCCAGCACCCCGGGGCGGGCTCGGCCCGACGCATCCTCGGGCACCCCCAGACGGGTGCGCGCCACGTTCCACGCCGCCAGGTAGGCGGCCGCCAGCAATCCTACGGTCATCGCTCCGCCTCCCTCGCCTCCAGCATCGGCAAAGCCGCCAGCAGCCCCGAGAGCACGTGCTGCACGTCGTCCATCTGCACGTACCCCCGGTAGAACCAGGCCCCCTGCACCAGCCCCGGCCGGGGATAGGCCGCCGCCTCAGCGGCGGTCGACTGGCGGGCCACCATCATCCCGGCGAAGCACGCCAAACGCTCCTCCACGTTGGGGAGGAGATCGGCGAGGCGCGGGTCCTCCCGGCCCAGGCGCCAGAGGGCGGCGATCCCCTCGCCGGCCGTCCCCACCCCGGCGGGAGTGCCCGGCACCCAGCGGAGGGCCAGGTTGATGCCGGTCCCCCGCCGCTGGGCCTCGAAGCGCAACCGGATGCCGAAGTAGCCGGCCAGTTGCCGGGAGTAGTCCGATCGAACCTCGTCGAGGGCCGCCGGGCCCACTTCCGCCAGGGCGTAGGCAGCCCAGTGGTCGGGCATGCGGGTGAAGTTGCCCTCGTCCCGGTCGCGGTGCAGGGCGAGGTAATCGAGGGTCGGCAGGGAGGCCTCGGCCCAGCCCTCGCCGGGGAACTCGCCGGCCAGGAGAGCCAGCGCCCAGGCGGCCTCCCCGGTGGCGAACTTCCCCGAGATGGGAACGGCCCGGCCGGTCTCCGAGTCCCAGAGGGCGTACATCCTCCCGTCGGGCTGCTGCTGGGCCAGCAGGAACCGCCCGACCGCCCGCATGACGTCGTCGTAGGCCGGGTCGGCGGTGGCCTGCCGCCGCATCACCAGAGCGGCGGCGAACAGGGCGTTGGACCCCAGTTGGATGCCCTCGCCGGGGGGCTGCCAGGCCTGCCAGCCGGGCCCGTCCACCAGGCGGTCGATCATGAAGGCGAGGCCCCGGTCGGCCGGCGCCAGGGCTTCGGGGTGGCCCAGCACCGCGGCGTACTGGTACAGCGCCATAGTGACCCCGGCGTGGCGGGTGCCGTTGTACTGGGGGCTGACCTCGTCGGTGTCCCGGTAGTAGCCGTACAGGTAGCGGCCGTCGTCGCGCAGGTTGCGCAGCATCCAGGCGGCGGCCTCGTCGGCGGCGTATGTGACCTGGGCGGCAGTCGCTACCGGGCAAACCTCGGCCGGCACCACGGCCAGGCGGAACCCGGCCAGGCCCATCCCGAGCAGGGCCAGATGGAGCACCACGCGCCTTGCCATGCCGGGAGACTAGAGGACCGGGTGGAGCCGCTCCGCCGGGCGGCCGGGATCAATCCAGGGCGAGCCGCAGCACTTCCTCGCCGTCGTCCACCTCGCCGGTGGCGACGAACCCGACGCTCTCATAGAAGGGCCGCGGGCTTCCCTCCCCCGGCACGGCGGAGGTCAGCAACTCGCGGGCGCCGGGCCGGGAGCGCACGTGCTCCACGAGCAACCGCAGGGCCTCACGGCCGTAGCCCTTCCGCTGGTGTTCCGCGGCGATCATCAGCCGCCACAGGTAGTACTCCGGCTTCTCCGGGTCGTCGTAGAGCATCACGAAGCCCACCGGGTCCTCGGCGGCGTAGATGGCTCGGAACCACGCCTTCGGCTCGAAGTAGGCCTGGGCGATCGACACCGCGTTGGCGGCCACGAAGCGCTCCTGGCCCGGCCCCACTTGCAGCCGGCACACGGCCCGCACCGTGTCGGCGGTCACCTCGCGCAAAGTCACCTCGACCGTCATACCACCCTCTCGCTCGGCCGCCGGGAGGCTACCCGCCCGCAGGCGCCTCATATGTGGCAGGCTGCAGCCGACGAACCCCGTCGAGGAGCGACACCGTGGACGAGATGCTGATCCCCGCCGAGATGGCCGCCGCCTTCAAGGACGGGCCGGTGCTGGCCAGGGACTGCAAGGTGGTGGTGGCCAACGCCGTGGCCCACATCCTCCGGGCCGTAGGCGAGGACCCCCGGCGCGAGGGACTGCGCGATACGCCCTCTCGCGTCGCCCGCATGTACGACGAGATCCTGGCCGGCTACGCCGTGGACCCGAAGGCCCTGCTGAACAACGCCCTCTTCGACGTGGACTACCCGGAAATGGTCATCGTGGGGGACATCGACTTCTGGAGCATGTGCGAGCACCACCTCCTCCCCATCTTCGGCAAGGCCGACGTGGGCTACATCCCCCGGGACAAAGTGGTGGGCCTTTCCAAGATCCCCCGGGTGGTGGACGCCTTCGCCCGGCGCCTCCAGGTGCAGGAGCGCATGACCCGCCAGATCGCCGAGTTGCTCGAGGAGCTCATCAACCCTCTGGGCGTCGGTGTCGTGATCCGCGCCACCCACCTGTGCATGTCGATGCGCGGCACCCTGAAGGCCAACGCCCACATGCGCACCACCTACCTGACCGGCGCGTTCCTGACGCACCCCGACACCCGGGCCGAGTTCCTCGGCTCGATCGGCCCGAGCCACCGGGACTAACGGGCCCGGCGCCCGGACCCCGCCGGGGACATCGCCCCTAGCCGCCGCCCGGGTCGGCGGCGTAGCCTGGGTGCCGCAACCAGGACGAAAGGCGGCTTGCGATGCGGTTCCGTCCGGCCATGGACGCCACCACGGGGGAGCTCTACCTCCCGGTAGAGGAGCGCGGACGCCAGCTCCTCGAGGAGCCCCTGCTCAACAAGGGCACGGCGTTCAACCCTGAAGAGCGCGACGCGCTGGGCCTGCGCGGCCTGCTCCCCGCCCGCACCAGCACCATGGACGAACAGCTGGCCCGGATGCACACCCAGTGGGACGCCAAGCCGAACGCGCTGGAGCGGCACATCTACCTGGAGAGCCTCCACGACCGCAACGAGACCCTCTACCACCGCTTCATCCTGGAGAACCTGCAGGAGGCGGTGCCCGTCGTCTACACCCCAACGGTGGCCGAGGCCTGCCGCCACTACAGCCGCCTCCACCGCCAGGCCCGCGGCATCTACGTGACCCCGGCCGACCGCGGCCAGATCTCCCGCCTCCTCCGCTGCCGCGGCATCCGGGACGCTGCGGTCGTGGTGGTGACCGACAACGAGCGCATCCTGGGCATCGGCGATCAGGGCTGCGGGGGCATGGGGATTCCCGTCGGCAAGCTGGCCCTCTACAGCGTCGGCGCCGGCATCCACCCCTCGCTCTGCCTGCCGGTGTCCCTCGACGTCGGCACCAACAACGAGGACCTGCTGAAAGACCCGCTCTACCTGGGCTGGCGCGAGCCCCGCCTGCGCGGCGACGCCTACTGGTCTCTGGTCGACGAGTTCGTCATGGCGGTCAAGGAGGTCTTCCCCCAGGCCCTGCTGCAGTGGGAAGACTTCGCCAACATCACCTCCTTCCGCCTGGTCGACACCTACCGCGATGTGATCACTTCGTTCAACGACGACATCGAGGGCACGGCGGCGATGGTGCTCGGCGGCCTGCTTGCCGCCACCCGCCGCCTGGGCGGCGGTATCAAGG
>JALOLI010000091.1 GCA_025456165.1 Acidimicrobiia bacterium
CGAGAGGGCGATGGTCGTCAGGGCAGCCTCTTCTTCGCCCACCGAGAGGAGCCCGAAGAGGGGCACCGCGGCGACGAGGGCGGTGAGGGCGGCGGCGGCGACGGCCAGAGGGCGCCAGGGGACCCGGCGGCGGGAGGCGAGAGCCGTGGCGGCGGCGGGCGCGGGGGAGTCCTCGAGGTGGAGGGCGGCGGCCACGGCCCGGCGCAGATCGGTGCGCTCAATATCGGAGAGCAACGGGGCCGGAGCGCGGTGGATGGCGTCCAGGGCGAGGCGCTGGGCGGCCAGGTCGGCGGCGGCCCGGGGATCGGCGGCGATCGCGGCCTCGAGGACGGCGGCCTCGGCCGGGTCCAGGGATCCGGCGGCGAGGGCGGCGATGCGGTCGGGGTCGTACTTAGCCATGTTGCTCGTCACTCTGATGGTCGGAGAGGGGCCGGAGGTTCCCGAGGGCGTCGGCCAGCAGCCGGCGCCCCCGGAAGATGCGGGATTTCACCGTGCCCACGGGCACCCCCAGGATCTCGGAAGCGGTCTGGAGAGAGAGGCCTTCGGCGTCGCAGAGGACCACCGCCGAGCGGAACTCGGCGGGCAAGGCGGCGAGGGCGGCTTCGAGGTCCGGCCGCAACTCGACCGACTCCAGGGCGGTGGCGGCACTCTGGTCGGCGGGGTCGACGCCCTCGGGAAGCGGCTCGATCGACCGCCTCCCGCTGCGGCGGGCCTGGTCGTAGCAGGTGTTCACCGCCACCCGGTACAGCCAGGTGGAGAAGGCGGAGTGCCCGGCGAAGCGGTCCACCTTGCGGAAGACGGTGATGAAGGTCTCCTGGGTGGCGTCCAGAGCCGCCTCCCGGTCGCGCAGCATGCGCAAGCAGATGGCGAAGACGCGGTCCTCGTGGGCGCGCATCAAGTCGTTGAAGGCGCCCACGTCGCCGCGCAGGTAGCGCTCGATGAGCGCGGTGTCGGCTTCGCCCGGAGGGGTCACAAGCGCAACGGTACCGGTTCGGCCGCCGCCCCGGGACCGGCTCAGCGCACCAGGTAGGTGACGCCGATGGCGTTGGGCCCGATGTGCGTGCCCACGACGGAGCCGAAGCGCGCCGTCATGATGGCGCCGGAGTAGACCGCGGCAAGGCGGGTGAGGAACTCGGCCAGGTCGGGCGGGTCGGAGTGCACCACGGCGAGGCGCTCGATGCCGCCTTCCTGCTCCTGGACGTGCTCCAGGATGGCGGCCAGGGCCTTCTTGCGCGAGCGCACCCGGCCGGCGGCGGCGACCCGGCCTTCCTCGAAGGCGATGAGTGGCTTGACGTCGAGCAGGCCGCCGATGAGGGCCTGGGCCCCGCCGATGCGTCCCCCGCGCCTCAGGTATTCGAGGGTGTCGGGCGTGGCGTAGATGCGGCCCCGCTCGCAGGCGGCTCGGGCGACGGCTTCGACCTCGTCGAGGCCGGCCCCCGAAGCGGCCGCCTCGGCGGCGCTGATGACCGCCAGGCCCAGGGCCGCGGAGACCAGGCCGCTGTCCACGATCCGAATGGGGACGCCGGCGGTGTACTGCTCGGCGGCGAGGGTGGCCGACTGCAGGGTGGCGCTGATCTTCGAGGAGATGCAGATCACCAGGATGCCGTCGGCGCCGCTGGAGACCAAGCGGGTGAAGGCCTGCTGGAACCGGCCTACGGCGGGGGCGGCCGTCTCGGGGAGCACCCCGCCGGAGGTGAGGCGGCGCCAGAACTCGTCGCCGCTCAGTTCCTCGCGGTCGATCAACTCCTCCTCGCCGAAGCGAATGGTGAGGGGGACCACCTCGATGCGGTTCTGGGCGATGACCTCGTCGGGCAGGTCGCAGGAGGAATCGCTGACGATGCGGATCATTTCTCCGTCCGGGTCCGAGTGGGCCAGACCATACCGCGCCGGAGGGCTCTGCGCCGCTGCTTCAGGCCGAGCGCGCCAGGACGGCCAGGTCCCGGGTGACGGTGCGGAAGCCCTCGGAGGCGTAGAGGGCGGCAGCCGAGCCGCTGCCCTCGGGGGTGTTGAGGAGCATTGCTGAAGCCCCCTGCTCTCCGGCCCAGGTGGTGGAGGTGCGGAGCAGGGAGCGCCCGATGCCCCGCCCCTGCCAGGCGGGATCGACGGCGATCCGCTGCAAGTAGGCCAGAGACCCGCCTAGGCCGGTGATGGCGAATCCGGCCAGGCCCCCTCCGGGGCGGCGCACCAGGTGTATGGCGCGGCGGCCGGTGGCCTGCACCGCCTCCAGCAGGGCGACGCGGTCGAACCGCCAGAAGGAGTCGAAGGCGGCCCGGTCCACCTTCAGGGCCTCGTCCAGGTCGCGCAGGTCCCCCGGCGCCACGGCGTGCTCGACGGCCGGGAGGCCGTTCAGTTCGCGGCGCATGAGCAGGAGACGGGCATGGGACCGGAAGCCGGCCTCTTCCCACGGGGGGCGGGCGGCGGCCAGCAGGGGAGGGGAGAGGACCCCGGTGACCCCGGGCAGGGTGAGGAGGGCGGAAGCGCACTCGCCCACGAAGGCGGCGCCGCCTCGCTCCACGCGCAGATGGGCCATGGGGGTGGCGTCGTTCCATGGGCGGGCGGCGGCGCGCCACCAGCCGCGTTGCAGGCTCACCGGCCCCGGCCAATCGCCCTCGATGCGGACCTTCACCGCGCCCTCGCCACGGCGGCGATGGTAGGGGGCGACGGGGAATGGGCAGGCGGCCGGAAGATGGTGCGACGCGGATGTGCGAATCTTGGGGGGTGCGGCTGTTGCTCTACACCCACCCGGCGTGCCGGGAGCACGACACGGGGGGATGGCACCCGGAGCGACCGGCCCGCCTGGAGGCGGCTCTCGCCGGGGCGCGCCGCGGAGCCGGCGAGGTGGAAGAGCGCGAGGCCCCCCAGGCTCCCCTCGAAGCCATCGAAGCGGTGCATCGCCCCTCCTACGTGGCCCGCATCCGGGAGTTCTGCCTGGCGGGAGGAGGCTCGCTCGACCCCGACACCATCGTTTCTGTCGGCTCCTGGGACGCCGCCCTGCGGGCCGCCGGGGCCGGCCTGGCGGCGATCGATGCTCTGGAGCGGGGTGAGGCCGACGCCGCCTTCCTGGCGGTGCGGCCCCCCGGCCACCACGCCACCCGCGACCGGTCGATGGGCTTCTGCCTGTTCAACAACATCGGGGTCACCGCCGAGGCGCTGACCCGGCGCGGGCAGCGGGTGGCCATCGTCGACTGGGATGTGCACCACGGCAACGCCTCCCAGGACATGTTCTACGAGCGCCGCGATGTGCTCTACGTGTCCACTCACGAGTTCCCCTTCTATCCCGGGACGGGGTGGATCGACGAAGCCGGCAAGGGGGAGGGGGAGGGGTGGAACATCAACATCCCCATCCCCGCCGGGACCGCCGGCGACGCCTACGAGGAGGCCTGGAACGCCATCGTCGTGCCGGTGCTGCGGGAAATGGCGCCCGACTGGATCCTGGTGAGCGCCGGCTTCGACGGCCACGCCGACGACCCCCTGGCCAACGTGAACCTCCGGGAACCCGACTACGGGCGCATGGGGCACCGCCTGGCGGAGATCACTCCCGGCCGCCTGGTCTTCTTTCTGGAAGGGGGCTACGACCTGGGGGCCATCAGCGGGTCGGTGGAAGCGGCCCTGAAGGGAGTGGGCGGCGAATTCCCCGGCCTCACGAGCGACCAGTCCCCGCCGCGGGCCTTTCACATGGTGAAGGTGGCCCTGTCCCAGGTGGAGAAGCACTGGTCGCTGGGCTAGACCGGGGAACTCGCCGCCAAGTGGCGGCACCTGCCTGCTCTGGGGCCGAAGGGGGCGTCGCTCCTAGCAGTCAAGCCGCCCACCGCGCCTGCCGATACCGCAGGCGTCATGCCCCGCGACCTCCCCGCCATCGAATACCTGCTCGCCGAGGCGGCGCAGGCGGGGGCCTCGGACCTGCACCTCAAGGTCGGGGTCCCGCCCACGCTGCGCCTCAGCGGGCAACTCGTGCCTATGGCCCACCGCGCCCTCACCGCCGACGACACCGAGCGCTACCTGGACCGCCTGATCCCCGACCGGATGAAGGTGGGCTTCAAGGAGACGAGCGAGGCCGACTTCGCCGTCGACGACGTGGCGCCGCGCCGGGTGCGGGTCAACGCCTTCCGCCAGCGCGGCATGGTGAGCATCGCCATGCGGCCCATCCCCAGCCCACAAAGGTCCTTCGAGGACCTGGGCCTGCCGGCCTGCCTGGGCCGGCTGGTCCAGGAGCCGCGCGGCTTGGTCCTGGTCACCGGTCCTACCGGGTCGGGCAAGTCCACCACGCTGGCGGCCATGCTCGATGTGATCAACCGGACCCGCCGGGTGAACGTGGTGACCATCGAGGACCCGATCGAGTTCCTCCACGAGGACGCCCTGGCCCTCATCCACCAGCGCGAGGTCGGCGACGACACCGCCGGTTTCGCTGAGGCCCTGCGCCGGGTGCTGCGCCAGGACCCCGATGTGATCCTCATCGGCGAGATGCGCGACCTGCCGACCATCGACGCCGCGCTGAAGGCGGCCGAGACCGGCCACCTCGTCCTGTCGACCCTGCACACCACGGACGCCACCGAGACCATCAACCGGATCCTGGATTTCTACCCCGGCAACCTGCAGCGCCAGGTGCGCCTCCTGCTGGCCGCAGCTCTGCGCGGCATCGTCTCCCAGCGCCTGATTCCCCGGGCCGACGGCTCGGGCCGGGTGGTCGCCACCGAGATCCTGATCAACAACGAACGGGTCATGGAGCGCATCGCCGACCCGGCGCTGACCGCCGAGATCGCCGACGTCATCGCGCAGAGCGGCTACTACGGGATGGAGTCCTTCGACCAGGCCCTCCTGCGCCTCTTTGCGGATGGCGTCATCACTCTTGCCGAGGCCTTGCGCAACGCCACGCGGCCCGCCGACCTGCGGCTCAAGGCCCAGCAGACGGGCCTGCTCCCGACCTAGCCGCTCCGGCGCCGGCCCCTACCATGGCGGGAGATGATCCCCGCCCGCCTCGATCCCCTGCTCCGCCCCGACGGGGCGCCCGTGGCCCTGGCGCGCCGCTTCGAGGCGGCCGGGCATGAGTTGTTCCTGGTGGGGGGCAGCGTGCGTGATGCCCTGCTGGGACGGTCCCGCTCCGACGAGGAGCACGACTTCGCCACCGCCGCCCGCCCGGCCGAGGTGCGGCGCCTGGTGGCCGGCTGGGCCGATGAGGTCTATACGGTGGGGGAGGCCTTCGGCACGGTGGGGATCCTGAAGGACGGCGCCCGGCTCGAGATCACCACCTTCCGCGCCGAGGTGTACCGCGACGACAGCCGCAAGCCGGTGGTGCAGTACTCCGACGACCTGGAGACCGACCTCTCGCGACGCGACTTCACGGTGAACGCCACCGCGCTGCGCCTGGTCCCCGCCCCGGAGATCATCGACCCCTACGGGGGCCTGGTGGACCTGGGGGCGGGGGTGCTGCGCACCCCTCTGGATCCCGGCATCGCCTTCGAGGACGACCCGCTGCGCATGCTGCGCCTGTTCCGTTTCGTCAGCGTCCTCGGGTTCCGCGCGGCCGACGACGCCGTGGGGGCGGTGCGCGCGATGCGGGAACGCCTGGCCATCGTCTCGGCGGAGCGCGTTCGCGACGAGTTGAACAAGCTGCTCGTGGGGGAGCACGTCGAGGCCGGGCTGTGGGGCCTGGTCGACAGCGGCCTGGCCGGCGAGTTCCTCCCGGAGCTGACGGCCCTGC
>JALOLI010000092.1 GCA_025456165.1 Acidimicrobiia bacterium
GCTTCGTACAGGCCGTTGGCCGGGCCCATGTCACCGGTCTCTACGAAGGCGTCGGTGGCGCCGAGGGCGCGCAGGCGGCGCAGGCCCTCACGCATGAGGATGAGGGCCAGGCCGCGGCGGCGGTGCCCGGGATGGGTGCACACCGGCTCGAAAATGCCCCGCCGGTTCCCCGGGTCCCAGGTGATCCCCACGTAGGCACCGAACCCGCCTCCCGGGGCCTCGGCTACCAGGTCCAGATCCCGCCGGTAGGAGGGGGCATGGGCGGCAAAGCCGTGGAACTCGGCGGCGGTGTGGATGCTGCGGCCGAAGGCTGCATTGAGTATGTCGGCCACCGCCTGGTCGTCGGCCGGGTCCGGCCGGGTCTCCCGAAGGAGGTAGCCGGCGGCCATCTCGGGCACCGCCAGCGGACGGCCTCCGAGGCGGAGGCGGCGGACCACCCCCCACTCCGGCGTCTCGGTGTAGCCGCGTTCGGCGAGCAGACGCCGGCGCGGGGTGTCGTAGTCGTGGACGTACACGCACAGGCGCCGGCCTCCAGACTCACCGGGCGCGGCCAGGTGCTCCTCGCACCAGGCCACCATCTCCGCTTCGAGGTGCCGGAAGTCCGGGTGCAGTTGCAGGAAGGCTTCCCCCAGACGACCCTCGGGATTGGCCACCCCTACCAGGCGGCCGTTTGCCGTCTCCCAGAGCCGGATCCAGGCCGGCCAGTTGGGGTTCGGCGCCGGGTCGGCGTCGTGGAAGCGCTGCCCCTCCCAGCGGCGGATCTCCCAGTTCCAGCCCACCGGAGTGATCGGGTAGGTGTCCAGACACAGCTGCCGGATGCGCCGGAAGTCGGCGTCGTTGCGGTAGGGCCGGGTCGTGATCGTCTCGAGGTCGGCGGGCAAGGCTCGTCCCAGTCGGGCCCCCCAGACTAGGAAGGTTGCCGCGGGGTACTCTCCGCCCGTGGACGGCATCGAGATCCACCCGGTGACCCCGGATCGCTGGGACGACCTGGAGCGCCTCTTCGGCCCCGGCGGGGCGTACTGGGGCTGCTGGTGCACCTGGTGGATCCTCCCCGGCAAGCAGTTCGACGGAACCGCCCCCGCCGCTCGCCGGGAGATCCTCCATCGCCTCGTGGCCGAAGGCGCCGAACCGGGACTGCTTGCCTACCTCGACGGCGAGCCGGCAGGCTGGTGCGCCGTGGGCCCCCGGGAGCGCTACGCCCGGATGATGTCGCCCCGATCCAGGACCTTCCGCCCCCTCGACGACCGACCCTCGTGGGTGATCAATTGCTTCTTCATCGCCCGTACGGCGCGCCGGAGGGGCCTGGCCGCCGCCCTGCTGGCCGCCGCCGTCGACTACGCCTTCGCCCACGGCGCCGAGCGCATCGAGGCCTATCCCATCGACCCGGAGGCCACCAAGCCCAGCGCCGCCAATCTGTACGTGGGCTGGCTCCCCGCCTTCATCGAGGCCGGCTTCGTCGAGGTGGGCCGGGTCGGGGCGCGGCCGGTGGTGCGCCTCGAGCGGGCAGGCCGCGCCGGGCGGTAGCCTCCACCCGATCCGCAAGGAAGGCGACCCATGAAGACGCGCAGGCTCGGCGGCACCGGCTATGAGGTGTCTGAGATCGGTTTCGGGGCATGGCCCATCGGAGGGACCTGGGGGGAGGTGCCCGAGGCCGACGCCATGGGCGCCCTCAACGCCGCCCTCGATGCCGGGGTGACCTTCTTCGACACCGCCGACGTCTACGGCAACGGGCGCAGCGAGAAGTTCCTCGCCCGCTTGCGCCGGGAACGGCCCGACAAGCCGTTCGTCATCGCCACCAAGGCGGGCCGGCGCCTCATGCCCGACCACACCATCGATGGCTACACCGAGGCCAACCTGCGGTCGTGGGTGGGCCGGAGCCTGGAGTACCTCGAGACCGACTGCCTCGACCTGCTGCAGTTGCATTGCCCTCCCCCCGCCGCTTACTACGAGCCCGCCGTGTTCGCCGCCCTCGACCGCCTGGTGGACGAAGGCAAGATCCGCCACTACGGGGTGAGCGTGGAGAAGGTCGAGGAGGCCCTCAAGGCCATCGAGTTCCCCGGCGTCAAGACGGTGCAGATCATCTTCAACATCTTCCGCCAGCGCCCCGCCGGACTGTTGTTCCGGGAGGCGGCGGCCCGCGATGTGGGCATCCTGGCCCGAGTGCCGCTGTCCAGCGGGCTGCTCACCGGGAAGATGACGCGGGCCACCACCTTCGCCGAGAGCGACCACCGGCACTTCAACCGGGAAGGGGCCGGCTTCGACCGCGGCGAGACCTTCTCCGGCATCCCCTACGAGACCGGGCTGGACCTGGTCGAGGAGTTGCGCCCGCTGGTCCCGCAGGGGGCGACCATGGCGCAGTTCGCTCTGCGCTGGATCCTGATGTTCGACGCGGTCAGCACGGTCATCCCCGGCGCCAAGAACCCGGCCCAGGCCCAGGCCAACGCCTCTGCCGCCGCCCTCGCCCCGCTGCCGGCGGAGACGATGGCCGCGATCGCCGATCTCTACGAGCGGCGGGTCAAGCCGTTGGTGCACCACTACTGGTAGGCCGGGGCGGCGCCGGTTCTGTCACAGGCAGGCCCGATACTCGGGGCATGTCGGCAGTGGTCGGTGTGTATCCTATGCGCATGGCCCGGGTCAACATCTACCTGCCTGAGGAACTGGCCCGTGAGGCCAAGGCGGCCGGTCTGAACATCTCCGGGGTCGCCCAGGAGGCGCTGCGGGCCGAGCTGGCCAGACGCCGGGCATCAGACTGGCTCGACGAGATCCTCCGTCTGCCGCCCACCGGAGTCACCCACGAACAGGTGATGACCGCCCTCCGGGAAGCCAGGGCCGAGCTCTGGGGTGATGATGCCTGAGCCCCTCGTGGTCGATGCCTCAGCATGGGTCAATCTCCTGGGCAATGCCCGGAGCGCTCCCCTGATCGCCGACCGGCTGCGAGATTGCGAGCTTCATGCCCCTGCCCACCTGGACGCTGAGGTGTTGTCGGGCCTGGGACGCCTGCACCGAGCGGGAGGGCTGACCGCGAGGCAGGTGGAGACGCGCCTGGCGCGGTTCGCCCGCTCCCCGGTCACCCGGCATGCCCTCGGTCCCCTCCTCGCGGGCGCCTGGCAACGGCGCCATCGCTTGAGCCTGCCCGATGCCCTGTATGCCGAGTTGGCAGAGACCCTGCAGGCCACTCTGGTCACCGCTGACGCCGGGTTGGCCGCTGCCTTCTCCCGCTCCCACCTCGTCGCAGACGACAGACCGCCAACAGGCCCACCGCGCTCAGCCCCCGGCGGCAGTTGCCGATAACCTGATCGCCATGGCCGAGACCCCATTGCTCGAGTGCGTCCCCAACTTCTCCGAAGGCCGCGACCCGGCGGTCATCGGCCGCCTGGCCGACGCCATCGCCTCGGTGGAGGAGGTGTCGCTGCTCGACGTCGACCCCGGCCGGGGCACCAATCGCACCGTGATCACCTTCGTCGGCCCGCCCGACGCCGTCGTGGAGGCGGCGGTCCGAGCCGGGCGGGCGGCCGCCGAGGCCATCGACATGAGCCGCCACCACGGCGAGCACCCTCGCTTCGGGGCCATGGACGTCTGCCCCCTGGTGCCGGTCGCCGGCATCACGATGGAGGAGACCGTGGCCCAGGCCCACCGCCTGGCGCGGCGGCTGGCGGATGAAGTGGGCCTGACCGTGTACTGCTACGGCCACGCCGCGCGGCACCCCGATCGTCGCGACCTGGCGGCGGTGCGCGCCGGGGAGTACGAGGGCCTGGAGGCCCGCCTCGCCGACCCCGTCTGGGCGCCCGACTTCGGCCCGGCCGCCTTCAACCCCCACTCGGGGGCCACCGCGGTGGGGGCGCGTGACTTCCTGGTGGCCTACAACGTCAACCTGAACACCACCTCCAGCCGCCGGGCCAACTCCGTGGCCTTCGACGTGCGGGAGCGCGGCCGGGTGCTTCGCCATGGCAACCCACTCACCGGCGAGGTCATCCGCGATCCCGACGGCAACCCCTTGTGGGAGCCGGGGACCCTGCCGGCGGTCAAGGCCATCGGGTGGTACCTGGAGGAGTTCGGCATCGCCCAGGTGTCCATGAACCTCACCGACATCTCGGTGACCCCCATCCACCTGGCCTTCGAGGAGGTCTGCGAGAAGGCCGCCGCCCGGGGGATGCGGGTCACCGGCTCGGAGATCGTGGGCCTGGTGCCGCTGCGGGCGATGCTCGACGCGGGCCGCTACTTCCTCGCCAAGCAGAAGCGCTCACTGGGGGTGCCCGACGAAGAGGTCGTCCGCCTCGCCGTGCGCTCTCTCGGCCTCGACGAGCTCCGGCCGTTCGACCCGCGGCAGAAGATCATCGAGTGGCGGCTCAAGGGAGCCGGCAAGCCCGGCCTGGTGGACGCCACCGTTGCCGGCTTCACCCATCGCGTCGCCGCCGACTCTCCCGCCCCCGGAGGCGGCTCGGTGGCGGCCCTGGCCGGGGCCCTGGGAGCGGCCCTGGGCACCATGGTGGCCAACCTGTCGGCCCACAAGCGGGGCTGGGACCACCGCTGGGAGGAGTTTTCCGCCTGGGCGGTGCGGGGCAAGGACTGCCACGAGGCGCTGCTGCGCCTGGTAGACGAGGACACCCGGGCTTTCGACGCGCTACTCGCCGCCTTCCGCCTGCCCCAGGACCACGAGGGCCGGGCGGAGGCCATCGCCGCCGCCACCCGGCACGCCATCGAGGTGCCCCTGGCCGTCATGGAGGCGTCCCTGGAGGCGCTCGCCGTGGCCGAGGGCATGGCTGCCGAGGGCCTGAAGTCGTCGGTGTCCGACACCGGGGTGGGAGCGCTGCTGGCGGCCGCGGCAGTGCGGAGCGCCTACCTCAACGTCCGCATCAACGCCGCCACCCTGGCCGACGACGCTCGCCGTAGCTACCTGGAGCGGGGAGCGGTGCTGGAAGCCCGGGCGCGGGCCATGGAGGCGGACGTCCTGGCGCAGGTGGAGGAGCGTTTGGGGGAAGGCGAGCGCTGATGGCGTCGGGAAGGCAGGTGAAGCGCCTGCTGGCTGAACTCGCGCCGGACGGGGCGTGGGCGGGCGACCTGGCGGAACTGCGCGCCCTGCTCGTGTTGCCCCGGGACGCCCCCAGGCTCACCGCGCGCAGCAACAGGCCGAGGCGCCGTCGGCGCTCCGGCCTGCCGGCAGATCGGGACTCCGACCGGTAGCGCGCCGTTTGATGCGGGCTCTCAGCCCGGCGCCACCGACGGCACCCGCACCTCCCGCCGGGCGGCGGACCGCACCTCCAGGTCCACCACCACGCTGGTCACCGCGGCCCACACGCACCAGAGGGAGATGACGCCCTGAGCCAGCAGCCAGCCGAGCAGGGCCACGACCAACAGGTTGGCCACCCCGAACAGGAGCAGGCGGCGGCTGCCCGACAGCAGCATGGGGGCGCACACCGCCGCCACGTAGAAGGGCAGCACGTGGCCGCCGTAGGAGATCCCGGCGTCGTAGGCGATGTAGCGGCAGGCCACCTCGCCACCCGCCCCGCTGTTGAGCAGACCGGGGACCAGCGCGACCGCCACCCCGGCGCCGAGAACGACAAAGGGGAGAAGGCGCGCCCGGCGCCGGCGATCGGCCTCCGCCGAGAAGATCGCCCCGGGCACCAGGGGAGGCAGCACCAGGAAGGCCACCGCCAGGTAGATCCAGGCGGCGGT
>JALOLI010000355.1 GCA_025456165.1 Acidimicrobiia bacterium
GCTGTCGGGGGCGGCGGAGCGCAACGAGGACATCATCTACGCCTGTTACGACAACGAGGCGTACATGAACACGGGGATCCAGCGGTCCTCCTCGACCCCTCCGGGGACCTGGACCACCACCACCCCCGATGAGCGCCCGGAGTCCCGGCCCAAGAAGAACATCATGGAGATCATGGCGGCGCATCGCATTCCCTACGCCGCCACCTGCACGCCGGCCTACCCCGACGACATGCTGCGCAAGTTCCGCAAGGCCAAGGGGATCAAGGGGACCCGGTTCTTGCACATCCTGTCGGTGTGCCCGCCGGGGTGGAAGATGCCATCCGATCAGGCCATCGAGGTGATGCGGCTGGCGGTGCAGAGCCGGGTCTTCCCCCTGTACGAGATCGAGGACGGCCTGACCTACACGATGAGCCTGTGGCCGTCGGAAGCGGTCCCGCCCGAGGACTACTTCCGGGCGCAGGGCCGGTTCCGGCCCCTCTTCGAGGTTCCGGCCCGGCTGGAACGGCTCAAGACCTACATCGACCAGCAGTGGGAGACGCTGGTGCGGCGGCACCGTCGCGCCCACCCCGACGACGCCGGGATCCCGGAAACGGAGCCGGCAACGCTCTGAGCGGCCCGGCTAGTTCTCCGCGGCGATGGGGAAGAGGAAGCCGTGGCTCAGGGAGCTGGTGTGGCCGTCGTCCCAGCGCACCTCGACGGTGGAGCCGTGGACGGCGAGAACCGTTCCCTTGCGAGCCACCTGGCCCACTTTCTTGGTCAGTTCCTTGACCCGCATGCCTTTGCGGAGCTCCATGCCCTCCTCCTCAGAGCGCTTGGGGGAAGGCTACCGGCTCGCGCCGGCCGTTGCCAGGGAAGCAGCGCAGGTGCGGTAGGCGCGCGGAGAGCGCGAAATCCGTCACTCGGCGCGCGCAGTGTGCTTATCTACGGGCCATGACAGCCGCCCACCAATTCGCCGGGGTGATCGACTGGGGAAGGCCCCAGCCGGCCGGCTGGCGGGAGCCGCGAGAGCGCCTGGTGGCCCTGGTTCCGGCCGAGGTCGCCGGGGCGCTGCGCCAGCGGGCCCGGGACGAAGGCCTGGCCTTGTCGGTGCTGGTAGGGCGCCTGCTCGCTGGGGCGCTCGAAGTGCCGTTCGAGGACCGCGTTGGCACCCGAGAGCCCTGGCCGGCCGGCGTGGAAGCCCTCATCGGCTGAGGCCACCGGGGCCCGTCGTTTGGCCCGGGTCGTCGCCGGTGTCACTCTCGTCTGGGGTAGGGCTGGTGGTTGTGGGCTCCGCGATGGTGGGGTCTGCAGAGGAGCCGGAGGTTGGCGAGGGTGGTTTTGCCTCCGTCGGCCCAGTGCAGGATGTGGTGGGCGTCGCACCAGCGGGCAGGGATGTCGCATCCGGGGTGGGTGCAGTGTTTGTCTCGTAGGTCCAGGGCTCTTCGCAGGGCGCCGGGGATGCGGCGGCGGGCGTCCCCGGATGTCACCGGCACCCCGTCTTTCAGGACGACCTGGCTGATGGTGGCGTCGCAGGCGAGGCGGCGGGCCGCCTCGGCGGTGATCGGGCCGGCTTCGGTGTCCACCAAGCCGGTACCGGTCTTCAGCGTGTCCCAGGGGACGGTGACCGTCAGATGGGGTCGGCTGCTGCCCGTGCGGGTTTCGCCGTCCAGGTGACGGCGGGAGAGTTCGGCCAGCGCGTCCGCCCGTCGCTGGGCAGGAGTCCGGGTGTCCGCCGGATCGAGGTTGGCGGGTTCGGCCAGGCTGCGGATGGCGGCCTGGACCACACCCCCGGACTCCATGCAGCCGTTCCGCTTCGGCTTCCGCCGCCTGTGGGGCGGTGCTCTTCTTCCATTCGGACAGCACCCGGGGCACCTGCTGGGAAGAAGCCGCTGCCACCTCAGCCACCAGGGAAGCTTCGTCCCGGGCGAACTGTTCGGGGCAGAGTGCCTGCGCCTGAGCCAGCACCTTCACCCGAGACTCGGACACCTCACCGGCAGCAAAGGCTCTCTTCGTCTCGGGCATCTGCTCGAGCGCCCCGGCCACCGCCACCTGGCTACGGCAGGTCGAAGCCGGGTCGCCGGACAGAGCCATCAGCCATTCAGTCGTCGACGGGTAGCCCTGCTTGCGGGCCAGATCCCGCTTCTCGGCCACGGCGACCAGGCCGGTGACCCGAGCGTTCCAGCGGCGGGCTTCGCCCAGGGCGGTGACCAGCTCGCCGGTCACCGCTTGATCAGGGAGACCGTCGAGACCCGCAGGGCCCATCGACTCGACGAGGGCGATCGTTTCAGGATCCACCCCACCTACGTATCGCGCGCCTGTGACACGAATCGGCCGGTGTGAACGCCGCACCCCAGGGTGGGGTGGGGGCTTATCTGAGCCTGGGAATCCCCGCCGCCTGGGGGCAATCTGGGCGCTTCCTCTGGGGGAATCACCCGGTGACGTGATCCGGGGGCGCCGCGCATCTTGCGTCTTCGGCCGGCTTGGAAGCGGTGATCAGGAACTCCCTCCGCCGGCCCAGCTTGCGCTCTTCCAACCTGACGTCGGCAAAGCCGCTATTGCTGATGACATCGGCAAAGGCTTGCGCCTCGTCGGGTGAGATCCCCCACGGGCGGTCTCCGTGGTGCGGTTCGACCACGATGAAGCGGCCTCCTTGGCGGAGCACTCTCCATACCTGGCCGCAGCCCTGTTCGAGGTTGCTCCAGTGATGGGTGGAATGCACCGACCAGGCGACATCGAAGCGGCGATCCTCGAGCGGCAGATCCTCGGCCGTGCCTACTTGATAGTGAACGTTCTCGAAGCGGCGAGCGCGCCGGCTGGCG
>JALOLI010000093.1 GCA_025456165.1 Acidimicrobiia bacterium
TTCCCGGTTTGGTTCCCCCAGTACGGGGGGGAGGCCGAGGTGATCTGGGATGAGGCGATCGATCAACCGGCGTTCTTCCTGGCCACCAACGGCACCCTCGAGGTTCTCTTGGCCGATGTCTCGACCCAGGCCGGTTCCGAGTTGTTCAGGTCCTCGAATGAACCGCTCGGCTTGCCTCAGGATGCACTCGGGGTCCCGCGCTTGGTAGTGGGCGACCGGTACCTGATCGGATCCGGGGACATCCCGGCCGAGTTCCCCGGGATCATCGAAGAGGGGCTGGCCTCGGGGGGCATCGACTGGCCGGCGATCCCCGGGATGGCCGATGCGCTGGCCGGCATCCCCGGGCCGACTACCACCACGACCACCGGCGGCGACCCCGGCACTTCGACCACCTCGCCGGGGAGCACGACCACCACCGCAGCCGGGTCCACCACGACGAACCCGGGCACCACGACCACTACCTCGGGCGGCGGGGTGCTGCCCGTCGGCGGGGATTCGATGTGGGACCGCTTCCGGCGCGATGAGGTGGCCAACTCACTGGCTCTAATCGTGTTGGGCCTGATGCTCCTCAGCGTGGTGGGGGCTGCGGCCTATGGGAGGAAGGGGAGCCCGGCGGGGGGCCCAAATGCAGTCGTGCCCCTCCTCGCCCTGATCGGCCTGGCGGTGGCGATCTACCTGGCCTTCGTGGAGACCAGCGGGACCGAGGCGGTCTGCGGCCCGGTGGGCGACTGCAACGCCGTGCAGCAGAGCGAGTGGGCGGAGCTGTTTGGAGTCATCCCGATCGGGGTCATCGGGGTGGCCGGGTACGCCGTCGTGCTCGCCGCCTGGGCCGTGGCTCGCCTCGGCTCGGGCCGCCTCGCCGACTGGTCCCGGGTGGCCCTGCTCGCCGGTTCGGCGGCGGGGGTGGCCTTCTCGGTGTACCTCACCTTCCTGGAGCCCTTCGTGATCGGTGCCACCTGCATGTGGTGTCTGGGTTCGGCAGTGATCGTCACCCTGCTCATGTGGCTGACGGCGCGGCCGGGGTGGGCAGCCTGGCGGCGGCTGCGGGCTAGAGCCTGATTCCGTCCTGCTCCAGGGCATCCACGTCTTCGGCCAGCACGTACAGGTCGCGGTCGGACCCAGGCCTCGGCGCGAGCGAAAGCAACCGAACCGCCCTCCCACATGGCGCGGGCCCCCGGCAGGGGCTCCACCGCAGCGCGCAAGGCGGGGACAATGTCGGCGCGGCCGATTCGGGTGCCGCCCGGCGGCGGCTCTGTCACCCCAGTCCCCGGTCTACCGCCCAGCGGGTGAGTTCGTTGCGGTTGGTCAGTTGCAGCTTGCGCAGGACTTCCGAGACGTGGGTCTCGACGGTGCGCGGGGAGACGCCGAGCGCGTCGGCCGTCTCCTTGTAGGTGTAGCCCTTGGCGATGTAGCGCAGTACCTCGCGTTGGCGCGGGGTAAGGCGGTCCAGGTCGGGATCCACCGATGCCGGGTCCACTGCGGGAAAGGCCTCGAGGACGAAGCCGGCCAGCTGAGGAGAGAACACGGCATGCCCCGCGGCCACCAGGTGGAGGGCTTCCACCACCTGATGAGCGGTGGCGGTCTTGGTCAGGTAGCCGGAAGCTCCCGCCCGGAGCACCGCCACCACATCCTTTGGGGAATCGGACACCGACAAGGCCAGGAAGCGGATCTGGGGGTGGGTGCGGTGCACCTCCTTCACCACGCGGTGGCCGCCGCCTCCCGGGAGGTGCACGTCGAGGAGCACCACCTCCGGGTTGCGCTCCCGGATCAACTCGACGGCAGGGTCTACGTCGTCGGCCTCGCCGATTATGTCCACCTCGCTGCCGATGGCGGCCCGCACCCCCGCCCGGAAGAGATCGTGGTCGTCCACCACGAAGACCCGCAGTCGAGGCTCAGCCATTCCCCCTCCCCAGGTGCAGTTCGATCTCGGTGCCCTCGCCGGGCACGGAGCGGATGGCGGCCGTCCCGCCGCAGCGCTCCATGCGGCCCACTACGGACTCGGCCAGCCCCCGCCCTGTCCCGGGAGTCGGCATGTCGAAGCCGCGGCCCCGGTCGCGCACGGTGACCGTGACGCCGCTAGCGGTCACCTCGGCGAACAGGGACACCCAGTCCACCCCGGAGTGCTTAGCGGCATTCACCATGGCTTCGCGGCTGGCCTGCACCAGGCTCTCCAGCGGTCCGTCGGCGGCGCAGTCGCCCACCACCACGGTGTCGATCCGCACCATGAAGAGGTCTTCCACCTCCCCGGCAGCGTGGCGCAGGGCGGCGCGCAGCGACGGCGAGAAGGGGGAGGCGATCTGGTCGATGTAGCTGCGCAGTTCCCGCTCCTGGCGGCGGGCCAGTGAGGCCACTTTGCGGGGGTCGTCGGGCGCCTGCTGCAGCAGGGCCAGGGTCTGGAGGACCGAGTCGTGGAGGTGGGCGGCGATCTCGGCCCGGTCGTGCGCCTGGCGGCGGGCCGCCCGCTCCTTCTCCAGGGCCTCCTGGGCCTCGGTGCGTTCCCGGTCGTAGCGGCGGAGGGCGGCGATGCCCCACCCGAAAGCAATGGCGGCGACGGTGAAACCACCGATGTCCCCGGCCACTTGAGTGGCGGTGCGGCCCACCTCGCCGAAAGAGCCGACCATCTGCCCCGTGGCCAGCAGGCCGGCGGCCACCAGGGCGGGCCAGGGCCCGGCGAAGCAGGCCACGAGCAGCAGCCAGGAGAGGGGATAGCCGCCGAAGAAGAGGTCCTGCGAGTGAGCCACGAAGGGCGCGACCGACACCCAGATCGCCACTGCGCCGTCGAGTCCGATCCACGCGGGATGGTGGAACCAGCGGGGATGCAGGGCGTGGGCCACGGTCACGCCGGTCCAGGCCAGGGCTATGGCGTAGGTAGCTCCCACCAGCAAGTGATCGGCCTCGGGGTCGGTGGCCAGGGTGGCGCCCACCAGCGCTCCCATCCACACGACGGCGACGAGGCGAAAGCCGGCCACCACCCAGCGCAGGGTGCTGTCGATCGGGGCGGCCCCGCCGGCTCTTGCGCTCATGCCACCGCCTTCGCCTATGGGAGCCTACCGGCCCGAGGCCCCGCGAGTCGGGCGGGTGGCGGGGCTTCCGCCTCAGGAGGGGCTGGCGGCCATCCGGGCACAACTCCGGGCAACCCCGTATAGGCAGAGAGGAGAGACGAGAGCACGCTGCAGGGGTAGCGAGCGACCAAGGAGGCGGCCGTGAGCACCCCATCCATCGCAGTTCCTCTCGAGCAAGTGCGGGGAGCATCCGCGGCAGAGGGGGTCGGGCGTCTGCGGTCGCTGCTGACGCGGGTGGTCCTGGCCCCGGCCGATCCGATGCTGCGGTTCATCGGCCTTCGCTACCGGGTGTTCTTCTGGGTGATCTGCCACTTCCCGCCCCGGCTCCTGGCTCTGCTTGGACGTCTGCGAGCGCAACGCGCTGTGGAGCATGCGCGGCGCCGGGTGCCGGGCTACGCGCGCTACTGGGGCACGGCCGCCGGCGAGCGGGTGCGCATCGGCGACCTGGACGTGCCTACGACCGACAAGAAGACCTACGTGCTGCCCTTCCCGATCGAGCAGCGCTGTGTGGGCGGGTCGCTCGAGGGGCCCTCCGTGGCGGTGGACGAATCGTCCGGCAGCACCGGCACCCCCTTCAACTGGGTGCGCGGCGCCGAGGAACGCCGGGCGACCCACGTGTTCATCTCTCACTTCGCTCGTTACTGCTTCGGCGACGAGCCTTTCGTGACGGTCAATGCCTTCTCCATGGGCGCCTGGGCCACCGGGGTGAACATGGGGGTGGCGCTGGAGCGCAACGGCATGGTGAAGAACACCGGCCCGGACGCCGACAAGGTGTTCTCCACTCTCGAGTTCCTGGGCACCGGCCGCCGCTACCTGATCTGCGGCTATCCGCCGTTCCTCAAGCACCTCATCGACGTCGCCGCCGAGCGAGGTTTCCCGCTGCACCAGTACCGGCTCATGGGCCTGGTGGGTGGGGAGGGGATGTCCGAGGGCCTGCGCGACTACCTGCGGCCCCACTTCGACCCGGTGTACAGCGGCTACGGCGCCACGGACATCGAGATCGGCATGGCGGGTGAAACCCCGCTGACGGTGGCCATCCGCCGCCTGGCCCGCGAGGACCCGAGCCTGGCTGCCGATCTGTTCGGCGACGACTCGCGACTGCCGATGCTCTTCCAGTACAACCCCCTGCAGCACGAAGTGTCGGTCACCCCCGACGGGGAACTGGTGTTCACCATCAGCCGCCTCGAGGTGCTGGCGCCCCGCATCGCCTACAACATCCACGACGAAGGTGGGGCGGCCCCCTGCGCCGACGTCCTCGAGGTGGTGCGCCGCCACGGCCACGACCTGGGCGTGATCGACGTGGTGCCTCTCCCGATGCTCTGGGTCTTCGGGCGCAAGGACTCCACGATCAGCGTGATGGGAGCCAACCTCTACCCCGAGGATGTGGAGGCGGCTCTGTACGACTGCCCCGAACTGGCCGTCGTCACAAACTCCTTCTGCCTGGGCTCGCATGAGCAGAGCGACGGCACCATTCGGCCGCTCTTGTGCTTCGAGATCCGGCAAGAGCCCGATGAGGCGCTGCAGCAGCGCTTCGCGACGGAGATTGGGGCGCGCCTGGTGGCGATCAACGCCGACTATCGGCAGGCGGCGCGCGAGCACCCGGCGGCCATGAAGCCGGTGGTGCGCTTGTACCAGAGGGGGGAGGGGCCGTTCGCCGCCGACGCCCGCAAGATCAAGCAGACCCGGCTGGTCCACGCCTGATCCCGGCTCCGGGGATGAGCCCGGCCCGACCGATACCCTGCACCGGGCACCACCCGGTGCAGGGTCGCGTTCTCCGCCGGGCCTACTGCCCTCCCGGCAGGCCCGACACCCCGGAGGGGTTGAGTCGCACCGCGGTGTAATAGACGCGAGCAGTGGTGTCGCAGCCCAGGCGGGTGATCCCGTCGAAGGCGGCGCAGCGGGTGCGCATGTCCCACAGGAACCCGGCGTCGACGCGGTCCTTGTTGCCGATGTGCCACACCGGTGCCCCGGAGCGGTCGAGTTCCTTCAGGTTGCGCCATCCGAAGTCGTGTCGGGTGCAGGCCAGGGTGTAATCGAACGGGCCGCTGCCCAGTACCGGGGCCGTGCAGCCGTCGGTCTCCCACACCAGGTAGTCGGGGTGCGGGGTGTCGGCGGCGGCGGGGGGATCGGGCGCTTTCCAGGTGGCCTCGAAGCCGTCGGCGCCCCCGAGCGGGAGGGTGAGCTCGCGGTCCACGTCGCCGCAGGCCACGCCCACCGTGGCGGCGCCCCGGTAGCCCTGGTCCAGCACCGGGGCCGGCAGGCCGTGGCACACGTCGGCCGCCCCCGGCGGGGGGCCAATGGAGGCGGTCATGGCGAAGGACAGGGCCACCGCTGCTACCAGCCCGGTGACGATCCCCAGCAGGGCCGCCCGAAGCACCCGCCACCAGCGGCGCCTCGGCCGCCTCTCCGCCGGGGGCGGCGGGGGAGCGGACGGCAATGGCCCGTACCCGGGCGGCGGGGGCGGCAAGGCGGTCATGCTCCACCTCCGTAGTCGAACTCGAAGATGAGAGGCGAATTCGGATCGATGGAGCGGCGGATGTCCTGGACTACTTCG
>JALOLI010000094.1 GCA_025456165.1 Acidimicrobiia bacterium
GGCCGGGGCTTTCAACCTCTCCGACCGGGGCGGTCCGGAGTACACCGTCGTCGTCAAGGGCCGCTCCGCCACCCACGTGCGCAAGCTGGCCCGCCGGGTGGGCGAGCTCATCGGTGTGCGGCCCGAGGGAGAGGCCCCCGACGGGAGCGAGCCCTGGCTGGTGGTCGACGGGGGCGATGTGGTGGCCCACTTCCTCACCGACGAGTCGCTGCGCCGCTACGGCCTGGTCGAGTGGTTCGGCGCCGGGGCCGAGACTCCCGGTGACGTGTTCGTCGTGGCCATGCTGGAGCGCCTCCAGACCCTGCAAGAGGGGCGCCGCACCGCCTGATTGCCGACAGGGCTAGGGGGGGACCGTCGATCGCTTCGAAGATGCGGATGGCGGCCCGCCCGGCGCGTGCCTCAGGCGTGGAGTTCGAGGACGTCGCCGTCTTCGAGGCGATGGTCCCGGCCGACTTGCACTCCCTCGACCCCGGCCCGGCTCCAAAGGCGGGCGTGCTTGAGGGCGCCGGCCACCTCTTTGTGGACCATGACGGCGACGTCGTGCACGGTCTGGCCCCGCCGCAGGGTGTAGGGACGGCTGAGATCGGCAGGCCGGTGCGGCACCTTGGTGTAGACCCGGACCACCCCCAGCGCCTCGAACAGCCACCGCCCGAAGGCGTCGAGCCCGGCGCCGCTGACGGTCGAGGCCGGCAGGGCCGAGTAGGCCAGCCCGGTCAGCTCGCGGAGCACGGCCAGCTCCCCATCCAGGTCGCCGATCAGGTCGGCTTTGGCGGTGACGAACAGGGTGGGCAGGTACACCGCGAAGGGATCGTCCGCTTCGTGCCGATCGGGGGCCACTCCCCGGGGCCATGAGGGGAGGAGGTGGACCCGGCGCCCGTCGAGGATCTCGTGGAGGCGCAGCACTTGCTCGACGCAGGCGGGGTCCGACAGGTCGATCACGAGCAGGGCACCGTCGGCGGGCTGGAGGGCGTTGGCGAGCCAGGGCACCGGGTGCTCGGCAGTGACGGGCGGCAGGTCCACCAACTGGAAGGCCACATCCTCGAACGGCAGCATCCCGGGATGGGGGTGCTGAGTGGTGAAGGGGTACGGCCCCGCCGCGGCGTGGGAGTGGGTGAGGGCGTGGTGCAGGCTCGACTTGCCCGAGTTCGGCGGGCCGAGGAGGGCGATCTGGGCGGCGCCTTCGGGGCGCACCACCGTGGGCGGGCCGGTGCGGGCGGCGCCGCGCCGGGCGGCGGTGAGCTCCTCGGTGAGCTCGGCGATGCGCCCCTTGATGTCCGCCTGGAGGTGGTCGGTGCCCTTGTGCTTGGGGATGGTGCGCAGCATCTCCCGCAGGCACTCCAGCCGCTCCCGGGGCTCGCGGGCGGCGCGGTAGGCCGCTTCGGCAGTTCTGTAATCGGGGGTCAGGTTGGCCGGCATCGCTTCGGGATCGCTATGGCCCCGATGTTGGCCGATCGGGCGGCCCGGCGGAGCCGGGAGGGCGGCTCAGACGTCGGTCGTCACCCGGGCATGGGCAAGGAAGGCGGCCGGGGAGATCCCCGCCCGGTCGGGGGTCAGGTGGGCGGACACCTCGGCCCTGACGAACGACCGCGGCTCGGGATCGGCCAGCCGCCGGCCCGAGGCGTCGGCCACCAGCAGGGCGGGAACCGGTCCCAGGGGATCGGTGGCGGGCCGGGTCACCAGAACCGTCTCGCCGCCGTTCAATCGCAGCACGGACCCCGGCGGGTACTCGCCCATGATGTCGATGAAGGCAAAGACCACATCGGGGTCGTACATCGTGCCCGCTCCCTCGAGCAGCACCTGCAGTGCCCGGACCGGTGTCTCCGGGCGGCGGTAGGAGCGGTGGCTGGTGATGGCGTCGTAGCCGTCGGCGACCGCGGTGAAGCGGGTGAACAGGTGCAGGGGGTGGTGCCGGTAACCCGGGGGGCCGGTGTGGTCCGGGGGCTCCTCGAAGTAGAAGAGGTTGGGGTAGCCGGAGCCGTCGTAGCGGGCGTGGTGCTCCAGCGCCACGACCGCCACCACCTCCTGGCCCGGCTCGGCGGCGGTGAGGATCGCCTCGGCGCCTTCACGCGGATGGCGGTGGATCTCGGCCCACTGCTCGGGGCTCAGCCTCCCCGGGTGCTGCAGGACCGACTCGGGCACCGCGATCTTCCCTATGTCGTGGAGCAGCGCCCCCATGCCCAGGAGCACCTGGTCCCGGGTGTCGAGCCCGGCCGCTCGTCCGATCATCAGGGTCAGGATGCAGGTGTTCACCGAGTGGTAGAAGGTGTACTCGCTGTGGCTCTTCATGGTGGAGAGCAGCAGCGCCGCCGCCGGATCCTCGACGCACAGGTCCATGAGCGTGCGCACCGCCAGGGCAGCCTCCGAAAGCGAAGCCCGGTCGCGCTCGATGACCGCGAAACTCACCGCCCGCAGCAAGTCGAGCGTGGCGTTGTAGGCCCCGCCCTGCCCCTCCGCCCCGGCCAGGTCCTCCGGCGATAGGTTGTCCTGATTGAGGCGCACCGAACCCGTATCGGGGAAGTCCCGGCTCTCCCCGGCGAGGACGGCGGTCAGGCGGGCCAGGTCGAGGGACTGGATCGGGGGCACCAGGGTGAGCGAGACCACGCCGCGGTCCCGCATCACCCGGAGGAACCCGTTGTGGGCCAGCGAGGCGACGGGAAGCAGGGTGCGGTCGAGGTACACCGAGTCGTCGACGACGGTCAGTTGCACGGGGTGGGAAGGGGAGAGGGCGGCGGCCGAGGCTGCCACCTCTCCGAGGGCGGCGGTGGTGAGAGGGTGGCCCGAGCCGTAGAGGCGGTGAAGGGTGGCGGCCCGGCGCAGGGAGACGAGCAGGGCTCCGACGGCGCGCTCGCTCATCGACGGCCTCCCGCCAGTGCCTGTCGCGCCGCCGCCCGGGCGGGGCGCGCCACCCCGGACCCGGGGCGAAGACGGGCCAGATGCTGCAGCATGCGGCGTGCCTCTGCGGTGTCCCGCCGTGCCAGGACGGCCACTGCCGCCGTCTGCTCTTGTGGGGAGGGGCGGCCCGCCAGGAAGCGGGAAAGGGCACCGTCGATGGGGAGGCCGCTAGCGGGTGCCCTGAGCACGGACAAGGCCCGGAGCCGCACCGCGGCCTCAGCGTCGGCCAGGGCCGCCAGGGCGGCTTGCGCCCCCGCCGCCGGGTCGGTCCCGGCCAGCGCCGACAGGGCCTCGGCGCGCACCGCCGGGTCGGGGTGTTTGCAGGCGGAGCGCAGGCCGGGGGCCGCTTCCTCCCGGCCGCAGCGAGCCAGCGCCTCGATGAGGTGGAGGACGAGGTACCCGCGCCGATCGGACAGGCGGTTGACCAGGGCCCCGGGACGGAGGCGGGCCACTCCGATCAGGAGGGCCACCAGAGCCCGGCGGCGGGCCTGGTTCCTCTCGCGCCCCAGGATCTCGACGACGGGGTCGGCGGCGAAGAGGGCCACCAGGGCCACGATGGGTTCCGGCGGCCCTTCGGGAGCCGCGGCGAGGCCGTCTACCAAGCGATCGAGGGTCCCCACCTGCAGCACCTCCTCCACCCGGCCCCGCACCACCGCTTTGCGCTCCGGGGTGTGGGAGTGGGCGAGGAGCAGACGGGCCCAGGCGCCGGCCCGCGCCGGGTCGCCGGCCGCGAGGGCGTCGTGCACCTTGCCGGCGAAGACCGCGGCGAGGCGGGCAAAGCCGTCCTCGGCGGCCATCCCGACCAGGGCCTCGGCCACCCTGATGCCGGCTCGCAGGTTCTCCTGGGGCCCCGGGACCTGGGCGCGCAGGCTCTCTCCCACCCGGCGACGCAGATCGGCATTCTCCGGTCGGAGCATCTGGGTGATCCGGTCGGAGACCAGTTGCTCGGCGGTGAGCATCTCGAGGGCGCGGCCGCTCTGGCCCTCCTGGGCGGCGGCAATGCGGGCGTAGTCGACCAGGCGGGGATGGGCCTCGGGAGCCAGCAGCTGGGCGAGGGCATGGAGGTCCTCGTCGGAGAACTGGTCGAGCAGCAGGCGGAAGGGCTCCTCCTCCCGGCGAGCCAGGAACTGCTCGAAGAGGAGGCTCTGCTGCTCGCGCGGCAGGTCGAAGAAGGAGTCGGTGAAGCCGTGCACCAGCTCCTGGAGGCCCCGGAAGTCGCCGGCCTGGAGGCGTTCGAAGAGCAGCCGGTACTCCCCGAGGTAGCGCCTTTCGGCATCGGGGGCATCTCCGGACGCTGCCGGCACCGGGCCCCCGGCGTCGGGCTCGTCCTCGATCTCCTCGGCGCCCCGGGCGAGCGTCTCCGGCATGCTGGTGAGGCGCCCGTGCTCGAGCAGGGTGAGGCTGGACACCCCGGCCTGGGCGAGCGCAGCGGCCGGGCCGGGGTCATGGCCGCCCGGGGCCTCGGGGGAGGTGACCAGTTCGAGGAGGTGCAGCAGATCGTCCGGGCCCGGCGGGGAGGCGAAGAGGATCCCGGAGATGCCGCGGGCGAAGGCGGCTCGGGCGAAGGCCGACGCGGCCTCACGGCGGGCAGGAAGGGGGCGGTCGTCCCAACGGAAGCCGGTGCCGTGCACCTCCAGCGTGAAGGGGAACGACGGGACGGCGCCGAGGGTGGCTACCGCCCGGCGGTAGGCGTCGTGGGGTCTGGGATCCTGGTAGACGCGGCACATCGTCCAGGCCACGGCCAGGGCGTCGACCAGGCCGGCGGCGAGGGCAGCAGCGGCGTCGTCGGCCGCGTCGCCTGCCGGCCCCCGGGGGGCGTCGGGGGGCGCGATAGGCGGCATCGACCGCGTGGTGGTGGCGGTGGCGTCCAGCATGCCTTCCCAGGTGTGTGTCGGGAAGGCTCATCGGCGCCGTCGGGGGCCGGGTTGAGGCCGGGCGCCAGGTATCAGGGGCTACGCGAACAGGGCTGCCTCAGTGCCGGATGCCACCCGACCTTCGGCCGGCATTCGGCGAGGGGCGGCGGCCTGGTGGCGCAACCCCTCAGGGCGACGCCGGCCGGTGGCGCCGCGCCCGGCGAGTGGCCTGGTTCATGTAGAAACGGGTGAAGCCGGGGGCGCTCCCCGCCAGCCGGGCCAGCCAGCGGGTCTTGGGGTCGGCATAGATCACCGGCCGCTTGCGGACAACCCCGCGCAGGATGGCGTCGGCCACCTGCTCGGGGGGGATGGGCTTGACCGTGCCGGAGATCCGCCGCAACTCGTCGGGCTTGTAGGGCTCCTCTCCGGCGAGTTGGGGGGTATCCACATCGGAGGGGTACACGCAGGCGACGTGGATGCCGTGAGGGCGCATCTCGATCCGCAGGATGTCGGTCAGCCCGCGCACGGCGTACTTCGACGCCCCGTAGGCGGTGTAGCCGAACACCGGGATGAGGCCCGCCGTCGAGGAGATCGCCACGATGCTCCCCCGGCGTCGAGCCAGCATGGCGGGGACGACTGCCCGGATGCAGTGGAGGGTGCCGAAGTAGTTGACCGCCATGTGACGGTCGAACACCTCGGCGGGGATGTCCTGGAAGTAGCCGGGCCGGGCGATCCCCGCCGAGGTCAGGAGCAAGTCGCAGGGGCCCAGGGTGGCGACACAGGCAGCCACCGCCGCCTCGGCTTGCTCCCGGCGGGAGACGTCGGCCGCCTCCAGGTGGATTGCCGTCCGGGGGCGACCCCCCGGTGACGATGGCGTGGATGTCGCGGAAGGGTTCCATGGTCACCTCAGGCGAAACGCGCTATCAGGAACACCCCGCCGGCCAGGGCGGCGACGACGATGGCCAGGTTGGCGTAGCCCTCGTGCTCCGGGGCGAACATGCCGGTGCGCCAGAAGTAGGCCGTGTCGAGGATCCCCAGGAACACGAGCATGCCTCCGGCCACCAGCGCCAGGGACTCGCCCAGGGGCTCCTCGAGCACGAGCAGGATGGCCGCCGTCACCAGCAGCAGCGCCAGCACCGTGTCGCTGAACACGAAGGGGAACTCGTGGTCAGGTGGCGGCGTTGTCGGTCACCCCGTCACCTCCTTGCCCGCAGTCCGGAGCCGCTCCGGGATGCTGTCGCGGCCGTAGATGTCGTCGAGCGACTCGGTGCGCTTGATGGCCTCGGCCTGATCGCCGTGAATCAGCACTGTGGCGGGCCGCGGCATGGCGTTGAAATTGGAGGCGCTGCTCTCCTGGTAGGCCCCGGCCTCGAGGATCGCAACCACGTCGCCCATCTCCACGGAAGGCATATGCGCCCCCAGGATTATCTGGTCGGCGTAGCACGAGTGCCCCACGATGTCGGCCTTCATCGTGTTGGGGGCATCGGCCTTGTTGGCCACCACGAACGGGTGCCGGTTGTGCTCGAACACCCCACCGGCCAGGAAGAAATAGGTGGTGTCGAGCAACACCCAGGTGTAGGGGATCGGCTGGGTCTGATGCTTGACCACCTTGATCCTGGCGAGATGCACCGCGGTGTCGCCGTACAGGCACCGCCCCGGCTCGGTTTGCAGGCGCACTCCGGCGAGGTCGACACCCTGGCGGGCTAGTTCGCGGCTCAGGGTGCGGGTGACGGTGGCGGCGTAGTCCTCGATGGTGGGGACCGCCTTGGGCTCGGGGTGCTCGGTGAGCGCGTCGAGGATCTTGCCGAGCAGACTGTGGTAGAGCCGCTCGCCCAGGCCGCGCAGCCCGACCAGGAAGGGGTAACCCAGGCAGGTGGTGAGGAACTCCCAGCGGCTGAACTCCTTGTTGTGGGGGTCGCGCCGGCTGGCCATGCCGCCACCGATGTCGATCTCTTGCGGCTTCCACCCGTCCCAGGCGCGGCACAGCTCGCCCACGAGGCGGGCGAAGCGCACCATCATCCCTTCCCAGAACCAGAGGCTCGGGTGATGGCGCCCGGCGTGGAAGTGGAGCCCGACCAGCTCCACATTGGGAGCGGCGATGGCCTTGCGGCCCAGCTCCACCAGGTATTCCGGCGGGATTCCCGACTTGTACACCTGGACTCCCAGGTCGATGGGGATCCAGAGCTGGGTGAAGTCGGTGCGCCGCCACAGGTTGGGCAGCGCGGGCTTCACCCGCAGGCGGATCTTGGCCACGGTGCCCAGCTCGGCGGCGATCTCCTGGATCCAATCGATCTCGTGGAGGTCTTCGACCGTGAGGCGCACCCCGGCCTCGAGGCAGCGCCGCAGGTGGGCTTTGCCCTTGCCGCCGCCGTTCGCCGAGGTTCGTGCGGGGTCTACCCCGGTGCGCAGGGCTCCTTCCAGTTCCTCCGGTGAGTACAGATCCGCTCCGGCACCGAGATTGGTGAGCAGTTGGCGGATGGCGAGGATGGTGTTGGCCTTCATCGCCGGCATGACGTCGACCGGTCCATGGGGCCAGCCGCGGGCGAAGGCGTCGTGGAAGCGCCGGTAGTTGTCCCGGATCTGCGCCTCGGAGAACACGAAGATCGGGGAGCCGAAACGTTCCACCAGGGAGGTGGTGTCCACTTCCTCCACGAACAGGTGGCCGTCGCGAACGGATAGGCAATCCGGGGGGTGGTGGCCGGGAGCTTGCATGCGAGGCTCCTTGCTGGAGAAGGGCCGGTCCTCGACCGGCTGCTTCATCCTATCCCGGCGAGTCGCGGCCGGCTCGGGGACGGAGAGGGCGGCTCGTCACCCGGCGGGGGCGGGGGCGGGCTCGTCGGTGTCCTCGAGGACCCAGGGCACCGAGGTGACGGCGATGCGGGTGTCGGCGTAGAGGGCGGCCCGGATCCACAGTGCCGACTGGTTGTGCAGCAGCCGCCACGCGGTCGAGGCGACGACGAACTCGGGGATGACCACGTTCAGCATGGCCTCATCCCCGGCGCGGCGGGCGGCGCGCTCCAGGTAGTCGAGGACGGTGGTGGTGAGGTCGCGATAGGGGCTGGCGGCCACCTCCAGGGGGACCTTGACTCCATGCTGGGCCCAGGCGCCCTCCACCCGGGCCCGCTGCTCGGGGTCGATCTCGACGTGCAGCGCCCGCACCGCGCCGGGGGAAACGGTGCAGGCGTACTGGACGGCTCGCAGGGTGGGGGCGGTCACCTCGGACACGAGGACGACCGTCTCCACCCGGCGCAGGATGCCGGCCCGGCTCCGGCCGAAGTCGAGGGAGGTGCCGGCCATGCGCACCAGGCGGCGGCTGACCAGAGTCAGCGAACCGTCGGGACGGGTGTGGCGCGCCGTTTGGCCGGCGGCCCGGTAGTTGACGTCGACGACGGCCACGCCCGACTCACGGCGCAGGGCCCAGAGGATGCCCAGGGCTCCCTCCCGGTGGCCGAAAGCATGGCGCCACCGCCGGGTCCCGATCTCCTCGGCGACCACCACCGTCAGCAGGGAGCCGGGCTCGGCCGCCTTGACGCGGCGAACGTGGTCGCGCAGGGTGGCAGCCACCCCGTCGGGACCGGCGGCGAGGACGGTGAGAGGGATGTCGGCGTGGCGCTCCTGCCAGTGCACCCGCAGCCGATGGTCACCCGGCTCCCGGATGTGCCAGGTCTCGAGGTGGTCGGAGTGCAGCAGGCGGGCGAAGCGCAGAGCGCGCTCCAGGTGCTTGCCGGAGCGGGAGGCGAGCACCGCCACCCGGTGGGGAGAGGGGTGGCCGCAATCCACGGGGCGGACCTGGCGGAGCCGGGAGGCCACCCAGAGGTAGTGGCGGCGCATAGCGGCCATCCCCAGCACGAAGAGGGGCACCGCCACCATCACGATCCAGGCGCCGTGGGTGAACTTGGCGACGATGACGACCACCAGCACTACCCCGGTGGCCGTGGCCCCGATCGCGTTGAAGACCACCGAGCGCTGCCACCCCTTCTCGCGGGAGCGCAGCCAGTGGCGCACCATCCCCGACTGGCTCAGGGTGAAGGAGGTGAACACCCCCACCACATACAACTGGATGAGCCGGCTCACCTGGGCCCCGAAGGCGAAGATGAGCAGGGCGGCCAGCAGGGAGACCGCCAGGATCCCGTTGGAGAACACCAGGCGGTCGCCCCGGTTGCGGAACTGCCGGGGCATCAGGCGATGGCCGGCGAGGATGGCCGA
>JALOLI010000095.1 GCA_025456165.1 Acidimicrobiia bacterium
GTCTGGCGCGATGCGAGGCCGGGCGGGGGGCCGCCCAACAACTGGCAGGCGGTGTTCGGCGGCTCAGCGTGGGAGTGGGATGAGGCCACCGGCCAGTACTACCTCCATTCGTTCCTGGCGGAACAGCCCGATCTCAATTGGCGCCACCCGGAGGTTCGCGGCGCGATGCTGGGCGTGATGCGCTTCTGGCTCGACCGTGGGGTGGACGGCTTCCGCATCGACGTGGCCGACTTCATCATGAAGGACCCGGATCTGGGCGACGACCCGCCGCCGGGGCCCGGGCGCCCGCGATCGCGCGCTCACCCCGACGTCCACGGGGTGTTCCGGGAGATGCGGGCATTGCTCGGCGGGTACGAGCCGCCGCGGGTGGCGATCGGCGAGATCCACGAGGCAGACCTGGCCGTCTGGGCCTCGTACTACGGCTCCGGCGAGGGACTGCACCTCCCTTTCAACTTCTCCCTGTTGCCGGCGCCGTGGGAGGGGGAGGAGGTGCGCCGCCGCGTGGAAGCGCTCGAGGCCGTCCTGCCTCGCGGGGCCTGGCCCAACTGGGTCCTGGGTAACCACGACGAGCCTCGCCTGGCCACGCGTTTCGGGGCGGGTGCGGCGGGTGTTGCGGCGATGCTGCTGCTGACCCTGCGGGGGACCCCCACGCTCTACTACGGCGACGAGTTGGGGCTGCCGCAATTGGAGGTGCTCCCCGAGCGCCAGCAGGACCCCTTCGGGCGCCGGGTGCCGGGCCGGGGACGCGACGGGTGTCGCACTCCCATGCCCTGGGACGGGAGCCCCCACGCCGGCTTCTGCCCGCCCGGGGTGGAGCCCTGGCTGCCGCTGGGGCCGGGCGCCGCGGAGCGCAGCGTGGAGGCACAACTGGCCGAGCCGCGATCGCTCTTGTGCCTGTACCGGGCGCTGCTCGCCGCCCGGCGAGCCTCACTCTCCCTGCGCTTGGGGGAGTACCACACGATCGCCGGCGTTCCGGCCGGGTGCTTCGCCTACCGGCGCCTCCACGGGGCAGCGCCGTCGATGACGGTGGCGCTGAACTTCACGGCGAGCACCCTGGAGGTCCCGGGGTTGGGGCCGGGAAGGGTCGCCGTGTCCACGGGGATGGATCGAGCCGGGGAGGCTGTGGCCGGCCGGCTCCTTCTCGGGTCCCATGAGGGCGTTCTGGTCGAGGAGGCGCCGTCCTAGGAGGTGGTCTCCCCGAAGCGGCCCCGGTGCACGAGTTCTGCCAGGGGGCGGCGCCCGGTCAACCCGATGCTCGCCGCCCGGCGCCGCTGCTCGGGTTCGGCTTCCTCGTCCGGGTAGCCGAGGGCTAGGGCCCAGGTGGCCTCGTGGCCCTCGGGGATGGCGAGGACTTCCCGGGCCCGGTCGCGGCGGTGCAGGGTGATGGGGCACGAGCCCAGGCCCCGGGCGGCGGCGGCCAGCATCATGTTCTGCGCCACCCGGCCGATGTCGAAGTCGTTCCCGCCGGGGAGGCGGACGAGGACCACGGCGGCTGCCGCGGCGAGCAGCGGTGCCGTGAAGTCCCCTGCGGTGGCCAGGCTCTCGAGGCCGGCCCGATCGTCGATGACCACGAAAGCCCAGCTCTGACGGTTCTTGGCACTGCCCGTCCACCGTCCCGCCTCGAGCACCGCAGTCATCTCCTCCGGGGGGATGGGGTCGGGGCGGAAGCAGCGCACCACGCGCAGGCTCAGCACGTGGTCGTAGGCGGCGGGACTGGGGTTCACGGCGGGCATGGGGCCTCCTCGGAAGGACGGGGCCCCACCCTACCGGCGGCGGGCCAGGCCGAGCACCCAGCCGATGAGCGCGCCGGCCATGGAGAAGGCCACCCCCTCGGCAACGGCGCCCCCGGCGGGCAGCAGCGAGGGCCCCTCCAGGTGCCCGGTGGCGGCCAGCAGGCCGGTGGTTGCCAGGGCGAGGATGGCGCCGGCGGCGGCCCCGGAGAGGCGCAAGCGGGGCGAGGGAGCGTCGGGGGTCAGGGCGACCCCCAGGGGAACCACGGCTCCCACAAGTAGCGGCGCCGGGTGGTAGACGTTGCCGGTCAGGAAGGCGGGCACGGCCCAGGCGGCGGCGAGGATGACCCCGTAGACCACGGCGCGCCAGAGCGGCTTCACGGGGGAACGGTACCGCGGGCAGGCGGCCGTGGGAGGGGTCGGCGCGCCGGCGGTCGGCGCGGCTTCGGAGCTGCGTGCTGCCCCGGGGTGGCTGCCGACGATGCTGCCGGGGGTGAAGGGCAGCCTGTTGGGAGAGATGGCCGCGACCCGGGGTGCAGAGTGGCGCCGATCTGGGACCCAGCCCCCCGGGCCGTACACTCGTCGCATGGCAGGCACGTTCGTCCCCGCCACTTTCGAGGTACCCGACTCGTTCGACGGCCCTGGGTTCCGGCTGGAGCCTCTGGGTCCGGAACACAACGAACGGGACCATGAGGCGTGGATGTCGAGCATCACGCACATTCGATCGACGCCTGGGTTCCCAGACGGATCCTGGCCAACGCCGATGTCGCTGGAGCGCAATCACCAAGACCTCGCGAGACACGCCCGGGACTTCGAGATGCGCCGGGGGTTCACCTACACGGTCCTCGATGATCAGGATGTCATCGGCTGTGTCTACATCTACCCGAGTGATCGAGCAGGCCACGACGCCGAAGTGAGCTCGTGGGTCAGGGAGAGCCGGGTGGAGATGGACCCAATCGTATGGAGGGCCTTGACGGAGTGGATCGGGGAGGCCTGGCCCTTCTCGCACTTCTACTACGCCGACCGAGGGTGACACTCGCCACCCTGGGGTAGGCCGCTAGATCACCCCAGCGCCGCTAGTGCCTCCACCAGGGTTGCTGCCAGGGGGGCCGCCACCTGGCCGCCGGAACCGCCGCCCTCGACCAGCACCGCGAAGGCGTAGCCCTCCCAGTAGCCGATGAACCAGGCGTGGCTCTCGATGGTGTCACCCACGGCGTACTCGGCGGTGCCGGTCTTGCCCCGCACATCTTGGTCCTCGACGGCGGCGGCGGTCCCCGTCCCGTAGGCGACGACCCGCAACATCAGGTCGGCCAGCGCCGCCAGCACGTCTCCGTCGAGGGCCAGCGGGTCCGCCGGGTCTCCCGCCAGCAGGCTCGGCCGGCGCCATCCTCCTCCGGCCACGGCGGCAGCCACGGTGGCCATGTGGAGCGGGCTGGCCAGCACCCGCCCCTGGCCGATGGCGGCGGCGGCCTCTTCGGCGTCGTCGATGGGCTCGGGGAACACGGCGGTGGTCGCCGGGAGGGGCAGGTCGGGCATCGCCCCGAAGCCGAAGGAGGCGGCGACTTCGGCCAGGTCGCCTTCCTCCATCATGGCGGCGGCGAGTGGGGCGAAGGTGGTGTTGCACGAGTAGGCGAAGGCGTCGGCGAAGGCGATCTGGCCGAGGGCAGTCTCCCCGGCGTTGGTGAAGACCCGCCCGCCCACATTGACCTCGGCCGGGCAGTCCACCGTCTGGCGCGGGGTCACTTCCTTGCCGAGGAGGGCGGCGGCGGTGACCACCTTGAAGGTGGACCCCGGCGGGTAGAGACCGCCCAGGGCCCGGTCGAAACCGTCGAGAGGCCGCGAGGCCACCGCCCGGATGCCGCCGGTCGCCACGTCCACCACCACGATGGCCGCCGGCTCCGGGGCAGTGGCGATGACCCCTTCGACCACTGCTTGCACGTCGATGTCCAGCGTGGTGGTCACGTCCTCGGGAGGGGTGCCGGCGAAGGTCGCCAGTACCTCCACCACCCGGCCGTACTGGTTGACCCGCTGCACCTCCTGGTAGGGGGTGCCGGCCAGGCGGGCCTGCAACGCCCGCTCCAGGCCGGAGCGCCCGACGATGTCGGTGGCCGAGTAGGGAGCCCCGAGGGCCGCGAGTATCTCGGCGGTGATGGGGCCGGTGGCCCCCACCACGTGGTCGGCGAAGGGGGAAGGGAGCGCGACCCGCTCCGTGGCGTCCCGCACTATGACCCCGTCGAGGGCTTCGAGGGTCTCCGAGAGCATTGGGTACTCACCGGCCGGGACGGTGCCCACGGGCACGAACCAGTCGGGCTGTACCCCGGGCCCCTCGATCTCATCGAGGGCCGCGGCCGGGTCGATGCCGGCCAGCTCCTCGAGGGCGGCCAGCAGGGCATCGAGGTCCTCGACCTGGCCCGGGACCACTCCGATCTCCTTCACCGCCTGCTCGGCGGCGATGGGCCGCCCGTCGACGGCCAGGACGGCGCCCCGGGTGGACCAGGTCCGGGCCACCCGCAGGGTGTCGTCTTCCTCCAATGAGGGGTGGAGGACGCGAGGGCTCCAGTCGACCAGCCAGCGAGCCTCGGCCCGAAGCACGGGGACGCTGCCCTCGTACTCCCAGGTGCCGGCCCCTGCCAACGCCACCGCGCCGGTGAAGGCCACCCGGGCCCCGGCGCCCTCGTCGGCCGGGCTCACATCGCCCACGGAGAAGCTCACCGCGGTCGCGCCCAGGCCGGCGACCCAGGCCTGGTGGGTCGCGGCGAAGCCGGGGGGCGAGCCCGAGACGAACTGCTCCGCCAGTTCCCAGTCGAAGGCCGCCCAGGCCCCCAAGTAGTCGGCGGCTGCGGCGGCCGCCGCCGCCCGGTCCTCCTGGCTGAGCCCGGAGGCGATCGTGGTGGTGGTGGTGCTGGGAGGGGAGGTCGTCGTGGTCGTGGCGATGGGCTCCACTCCCGCGCCCAGGGCGCAGGACGACGCCATCAGGGCGATCAGGGGCAGCAGTGCGCCGCGGGCCCGCATGGGGCCAGCGTAGGGGGAGAGGCCGGTTTCGCCGGTCATCCCCCAGTCGGGGCCACAATGGCGGGGTGCGCCTCGTGAGCCTGCTCGTCGTCCTCACCCTCGCCTCTTGCGCCGGCGAGGGGATCGTGCCGCCCCAGGGCGGGTCGCCCTGCGACGGGTGGGGTGAGCCGGAGGCCGTGGGTCGTGTGGCCGACCCGGCCCTCTCCGAGATCTCCGGCATGGCCGCCAGCCGCGCTCACCCGGGGATCGTCTGGGTGCACAACGACTCCGACGCGGCGCCGGTGTTATGGGCCCTCGATTCGGCCGGGGCCACCGTCGCCACCCTGGAACTCGCCGGTGCGGAAGCCTTCGACTGGGAAGCGGCCTCGTTGGGCCCGGGGCCGGGCGGCGACTATCTGTACGTCGCCGATACCGGCGACAACCTCCTCGCCCGCCCCTACGGGGTGCTCTACAGGGTGTCGGAGCCTGCCGGGTTGGTTGGCGAGATGCGGGCCGAAGCCGAGGCGCTGCAGGTGACCTACCCCGACCGCCCGCGCGATGTGGAGGCGATGTTCGTGGACCCGGCCACGGGGGACGCCTACCTGATCGCCAAGGTCCTCCTGGGCCCGGCCCCGGTGTTCCGGGTGCCGGCGGCAGCGTGGGAAACCGGCGAGGCAACGGCCGAGCGGGTGGCCACCCTGGACCTGGGGCTGCTGCCGGCCACCGCGGCCGACCTCTCGGCCGATGGGCGGGTGCTGGCGGTGCGGACCTACACGGCGGTGCTGCTGCTGGCCCGGCCCCCGGGCACGCCTCTGGAGGCCATCTTCGGGGCTCACCCGTGCCGGGCCCCGGC
>JALOLI010000096.1 GCA_025456165.1 Acidimicrobiia bacterium
GGCCCCGCGGTGGACGTTGGCGTTGTGCCGCCGGTAGTAGTCGTCCATGGCGTCGAGCACCTGGACCGGCTTCTGGGTGGTGGCCGCCGAGTCGAGGTACACCAGCGGCCGCCCGTTCATCTCTCGCTGCAAGATGGGGAAGTCGGCTCGCAGGTGGGAGAGGTCGCTCACTCGGCGCGCCCCGGGCGAAAGGCGTCGTACCCGTCTTCCTCGATGCGCCGGGCCAGCTCCGGCCCGGCACTCTCCACCACCCGCCCGTCGACGAACACGTGGACCACATCGGGGGTGATGTAGTCGAGGAGGCGCTGGTAGTGGGTGATGATCAGGAACCCCCGCTCGGGGCCGGCCACCCGATTCACCCCCTCGGCGACGGTGCGCAGGGCATCGATGTCGAGCCCGGAGTCGGTCTCGTCCATGACCGCCAGGTCGGGGCGCAGCACCGCCAGTTGGAGCACCTCGTTGCGTTTGCGCTCGCCGCCGGAGAAGCCCTGGTTCAGGTAGCGATCGGCGAAGGAGGCGTCCATGCCCAGTTCCTTCATGGCGTCGGCCACCCGCAGGCGCAGCTCCAGGACGGTGAACTCGGTCCCGGTGCGGCTGGAGAGGGCGGCGCGCAGGAAGTTCACCACCGACACTCCCTGGATCTCCTCGGGGTACTGGAAGGCGAGGAACATCCCGGCCCGGCCCCGCTCGTCGGGGGCCCAGTCGCGGATGTCCTCGCCCTTGTAGAGGATGCGGCCGCTCACTTCGTAGGCGGGGTGGCCCAGCAGCACGTTGGCCAGGGTGGACTTCCCCGACCCGTTCGGCCCCATCAGAGCATGGATCTCCCCCCGGTTCACGGTGAGGGAGACCCCCTTGAGGATCTCGGTGCCTTCCACTGAGGCGCGCAGGTCTTGGAGGACGAGGAGGGGTGCATCGGCCATGGGCGGCACAGGATATCGGGACGGCGCCGCCAGTCACGCCGAATCAGGCCGGATCAGGCGGCCAGGTTGAGCCTCTGGTCGGTGGTCATCTCCATCACGACCTCCACGTCGCCCCCGGGGATGCCCCGCATGGTCATGATCATGGTCATCGGGGTCTCCGTCACCGAGCGCACCACCAGGCCGGCGGCCGGGTCGAACCAGGTGGTCATGGTGGCGGTGGACTCCTCCATCGTGATGTCGACGGTGACCCCCATCGAGTCGAACTGGGCCATCCCGGCCTCCAATTCGGCCGGATCGGCGCCGGCGAGCAGCTCGGGGGCCTGCCGCATTGCTTCCACCAGCGCGGCGAGGTCCGTGCGGATGGCTCCGGTCGTGATCGTGCTGTCGATGCGATAGACGAGCCGGCCGTCCAGCTCCTCCTGGGCGACGACGCGGTGCCGCCCGTGCTGGCGAAAGGCCAGGCCGAGCACCTCGGCCGACTGCTCCGTTTCCCACTCCGCTCCCACCGCCAGGCCCGTCTGAGGGAACTCGGGCCCGAACTGCTGCGGGGTGAGCCCGCCGCCGAAGGAAGAGGCGCCGGACAGGAACTGGGCGGGCAGGGCCATGCCCCCGACCGTGGCCGAGACCGGCCGTCCCTGAGGGTCGACCACGATCACGATGTCCTGCTCTATCTCGGCGGCCAGTTCATCGAGGGGGATCAAGACCTCCCGGCCCCCGGAGGTCATCCGGGCACCGCCTTCGAGCAGCTCCTCGGCCACGGTTATCTCAATGGTGTCCGGAGTGGGCCCCAGGGCGAACCCCAGGTCGAGCCGGGCGGTCACCGACATCACCATCGCGGCGTCCATCCCGGCGGCGGCCGCGCTGTTGCCCGCCGCCGTCATGTCCAGGTCGAGGGCCGCATCGAGAACGTAGGAAAGGGCCTCCCCCGGCCGGTAGGAGTAGCGCAGCACCACGCCCGGGCCGGCTTCCGGGCCGCCGGCGCCGCAGGCGGCGGCGAGGCTGGTGAGCAACAACAGGGCGGCAGCGCCGCGGGTTCTCATGGTGCCTCCAGAGCGATGTGGGGCCTTCGGGGGATTGCCCCCGGGCCATTCATCGGTCAATCGCGCAACGCGCTGAAGGTGGCGCCGAGCACCCCGGCATCGAAGGGGCCCAGGTGCTGCAGGTAGAAGCGGGACACGCCCAGGGCGGCGAGATCCTCCAGGGCCCGGCGTGCCTCCGGGGCGGGCCCTATGGGCAGGCCCCGTTCCCGCAGACGGGCCTCCAGGGCCTCGGGGGTGCGCCCGAAGGGGTCTGCCGCGGCCACCGCCTCCAGGTGGCGCCGGTAGGCGGCTTCGTCGGGGCCGCTGATCGCCGGGGCCATGACCGAGATCACCAACTCCTCGGGGCGGCGGCCGGCCTCCTCCGCCGCCGCCCGGGCGGCGGCGATGCGGGGCGGGAGGTCGGCCAGGGAGACGAAGGTGAGGTTGTACTCGTCGGCATAGCGGCCCGCCAGGCGCGGGGTGCGCCGGGCCCCGGTGCCGCCGACGACCAGGGGCAGGGGCCCCAGGGGCAGGGGGTGGACCGGGCCGGCGGCGAGGCGGAAGTGAGCTCCCTCGAACCCGCCGGCGGTCTTCCCCAGAGCGGCTCGCAGGTACTGCAGGGCCTCCTCGAGGCGGGCGAAGCGCTCCGCCCACGAAGGGAAGGGCAGGCCGAAGGCGGCATGCTCCTCCTCCATCCACCCGGTGCCCAGGCCCAGGACCAGGCGTCCCCCCGACATCTCGTCGATGGTGGCTGCCGCTTTGGCGATCACGGCCGGGTGGCGGAAGGTGAGGGGGCTCACCAGAACCATGAGGCGCACCCGCCTGGTCTCCCGGGCCAGGCCGGCCAGGGTGGCGAAGGCCTCGGTGGCGTGGGGAGCGGCGAACCGGGGGAAGGCGAGGTGGTCGGATCGCCCGAACACCTCGAGGCCGAGGTCCTCGGCGAGGCGGGCGGCGGCCAGCACCTCTTCGTAGGTCATCCCCACCTGGGGCTCCGTCATGAGGCCGAACTCCATGGCTCCTCCTACCAGCCGCGCCGTTCCCACTCGTCCAGAGAAGGCCGCTCGGCGCCGAGGGTGGTGGCCGGCCCGTGGCCGGGCAGGACCAGGGTGTCGTCGGGCAAGGTGAAGAGACGCCCCCGCATGGAGGCCATGACGGCGGCGAAAGCGGCCGGGCCCTCGGTCGCTCCGGGCCCGCCGGGGAACAGCGTGTCGCCGCTGAACAGGATGCCCGGCGCCACCAGGCAGACCGATCCCGGTGTGTGGCCCGGGGTGTGGCGCACTTCGAGAGCGTGGCTCCCGCAGGCGATCCTCTCACCGTCGGCCAGGGGGAGGGTGCCCGCCAGCCCCGCGAGGGTGGCATCGGCGGGATGGAGGCGCAGGGGGGCGCCGAGAGCGCGGCTCACCGCAACGGCCGCTCCGAGGTGGTCCTGGTGGCCGTGGGTGAGGAGGATCCCCCCGACTTCCCACCCGGCCGTCATCTCCAGGATCCGCGCCGCATCATCGGCCGGGTCGAGGAGCAGCGCCCGGCCGGTGGCCGGGCAGGCCGCCAGGTAGACGTTGTTCTCCAAAGGCCCGGCGACCAGCGACCTCACCAGGAGGCCGCTCTCCCCGGGCGGCAGGTCGTCGCGCACCGTGCCTCCTCGGGCGGGGCGAGGGTAGCGGCGCTCAGCCGCCGGTGACGGTGGCGGCCAGCACCTCGACGATGCCGTCGAGGACGTCGGCTCCCACCTGGCCCGTGGCCCGCTCGATGACGGTGCCGTCGGCGGAGACGAGGAGCCAGAAGGGCACCGCCGGGATCCCGAGGGTCCTGACGAGGGTGCGGCTCGCGTCGTCGGCGATCAGCGGCAGGGTCGGTTCGAGTTCCTCGACCCAGGTGGCCGGCGGGAAGTGCGGCCTGGCCGGGTCGGCGAACACGTGGAGGACGATGACGTCCACCCCGTCGGGGATCCCGGCGGCGTACCAGTCGTTGAGGATGGGTACTTCGTTGTTGCAGTACGGGCACCAGTGCGCCAGTCCCACGATGAGCTTGGCCCGTCCGTCGGCTTCAACTGCCAGCGGGTTGCCGGCGAAGTCGGTGCCGGCCAACTGCGGCATCGGCAGTCCGACGGCGGCGTCGGCGGCCCCGCTGTCGTACGGGGGAAGGGCGTTGCCGCCGACGGTGACCGCCGCTCCATAGGCGTCCGACGGCTCCCAGGCCGCAGTCGTGGTGACCGCGGAGGTGGGGGTGGCTGCGGAGGTGGTGGTGGCGGCCTGGCCGGAGTCGTCCCGGCCGCCGATGAGCATGCCGACGGCGAGGCCGACGCCGAGGCCGGCCACCAGAGCCAGCACGATCATCGGGACCACCCAGGACGGCAGCGGGGGCCCGCCGGGCCGGGTCGAGGAGGTGCCGAGGCCGACCGGCAAGCCCGGGTCCAGGGAACCGGTGGCGTCGGCACCCACGGGGCGGGGACCATCGGGGATTCGGCCGTCGGTCACGTCAGGCACCGGCCAATTCGTTGATGATCGACTCGATCGTGGCGGTGGACAGGCCGCCCGTGAGCCTCACGAGCACCTTCCCCTCGGCATCCACGAAGACGAAGTAGGGGTAGGCGCTCAGGCCGAAGGCGTCGGCCACGCCGTAGCCGGCATCGTCGAAGATGACGGGAACGGGCCACCCCTCTCTCTCCAGCCAGGCCGACGGCGGGTAGTTGGCCTGGTTGGGGTTGACCCCGGTGGAGACCGATATGAGATCTACCCCCTCCGGGAGGGCAGCCCCCGGCAGCCAGCCTGTGATCAGCGGGACTTCCTGCTGGCAGACGCCGCACCAGTGGGCGAAGAACATGATGACCTTGGCGCGGCCGTCCCGAGTGATGCTCACCGGCGTGCCGGCGAAGTCGGCCCCGATCACCTCGGGGATGGTCATGCCGACGGCAGTGTCGTTCTCGATGGTGCTGAACTCGGGGAGGGAGTCTCCCGTGATGGCCGGGGTGCCCAGCTCAACGGGAGCGTCGCCGCCCGATCCCATCGTGACCACGATCACGGCGATCAGGCCGACGGCGAGGGCGGCGCCGGCGATCAGGGCGACGGGCAGGCGCTTCGACGAGGCTTTCGCGGCCGCCGCTGGGGCGGGCTTGCGGGTCGTGGGGGTGGCCGGCCGGGCCGGGCGCCGGGTGGGGGATGGCTTGCTCAACGGGGCTCCTCTTCTGGCCGGGGCAGCATAAGTGGTCGAGGCGCCTAGTCGGCCTCTTCGGCGCCGTTGTAGGAGGCCCGGTCGTACAGCACCCCGGCGGTGATGGCGGCGAAGGACACCAGGGACATCAGGGGCATGGTCAGCCAGCCGAAGGCCTCGACGTCGATGGTGGAGCACGACACCCGGGAGCAGGCCACCTCGATGCCGGGGAACAACTGCACCAGGTAGTTGTAGATGGCCAGGACAGATCCACCGATGGTGAGGGGGAGGGCGTAGCGGGCCACGAAGCGGTCCCGGGTGAGCGCCCCCACGAGCAGGATCACCAGCAGGGGGTACATGGCGATGCGCTGGTACCAGCACAGCGAGCAGGGCTCGAAGTTGGCCACCTCGGAGTAGTACAGGCTGCCCACGGTGGCGGCCAGCGCCACCAGCCAGGCCAGCCAGAGGGACGGCCAGCGCCACCAGCCAGGCCAGCCAGAGGGACTGGCTCCCCAGGTAGCCCACCAGGCGGTTCTGGAGCCCGGCGGCGGCGGGCGAGAAACGAGCCGATGCCCAGAGGAGGGTGAGGGCGACGACGACGCCGGCGACCGCCAGGGTGGCGATGCCGGCCAGGGTGGTGACGGTGTCGACCATAGGGGTGGCTGCCTCCTGCTGCCGCCGGCACGCTACTCGGCGCCGCAACCTAGCGGCGCCGGTGGCCCGGGACTCGCGTCCCGGGCGGCGGGTACCATTCAGGCCGTGGAGTTGGCGGAGTGATCGTACGCTGTGGCCGCTGCCGCACCCAGGTGGAGGTTCCCGGGCCGGGGCGCTACTCCTGCCCGGCGTGCGGCACCCTCATGGAAGTGCGCCCTCGGGTGGAGGACCCGGGCCTGGTAGCCCCGCCGCCGCCTGCTCCTGAGCCGCCGCCCAGCCCGCGGCTGGAGTGCCCGGACTGCGGTTTTCGCTTCATCGTGGGAGCGGTGGAATCGGCTCCCTGCCCGAACTGCGGCGCCGTAGTCCCGGTCGGCCGCGGGGGGCCGCGGTGAGCCGCGAGGAGTGGGAGGGGGAGTACCGGCGGTCGTCGAAGCGGCGGGAGCGCTTCGTCACGCTGTCTTTCGAAGAGGTCCCGCCGCTGGGCCTGCCCGCCGAGGGAGAGCCGCCGGAGAGGGTGGGCTACCCCGGGCAGTACCCCTACACGCGGGGCATCCATCCCACCGGCTACCGCGGCCGGCCCTGGACCATCCGCCAGTTCGCCGGGTTCGCCGGGGTCGAGGAGACCAACCGGCGCTTTCGCCACCTCCTGGAGCAGGGCCAGCACGGGGTGTCGGTCGCCTTCGACATGCCCACCCTCCTGGGCCTCGACTCCGACCACGCCCTGGCCCGGGGAGAGGTGGGGGTGTGCGGAGTGGCGGTGGACACGGCCGACGATGTGGTGCGCCTCTTCGAGGGCATCCCGCTCGGGGACATCTCGGTCTCGATGACCATCAACGGGCCCGCCCAGGTCGTCTTTGCCTTCTTCCTGGTGGCCGCCGAGGGGCAGGGGGTGGACTGGGCCCGGGTGCGGGGCACCCTGCAGAACGACATCTTCAAGGAATACATCGCCCAGAAGGAGTGGCTCTTCCCCCCCGAGCCCCACCTGCGGCTGATCACCGACATGATCGCCTTCTGCGCCCGCCGGGTGCCGCAGTGGAACACCGTCTCGGTGTCGGGCTACCACATCCGCGAGGCGGGGGCCACCGCCGTCCAGGAGCTGGCCTTCACCCTCGGCGACGGCTTCGCCTACGTCGAGGCCTGCCGGGCCCGGGGCATGGATGTGGACGAGTTCGCTCCCCGCCTCTCCTTCTTCTTCGACGCCCACATCGACTTCTTCGAGGAGATCGCCAAGTTCCGGGCGGCGCGGCGGATCTGGGCCCGGTGGATGAGGGAGCGCTACGGCGCCCGGGACGAGCGGTCGCTGAAGCTGCGCTTCCACACCCAGACCGCCGGGGTGTCCCTCACCGCCCAGCAGCCCGACAACAATGTGGTGCGGACCGCCATCGAGGCGCTGGCCGCAGTGCTGGGCGGGACGCAGAGCCTGCATACCAACGCCCTCGACGAGGTCTACGCCCTGCCCACGGAGCGGGCGGCGGAGATCGCCCTGCGCACCCAGCAGGTCATCGCCGAGGAGACCGGGGTGGCCGACAGCATCGACCCCCTCGGCGGGTCCTGGCTGGTGGAGGAGATGACCGACCGCATGGAGCGCCGGGCCGAGGAGTTGCTGGCTCACGTCGACCGCCTCGGCGGTGGGTCCATGCTGGCCGGGGTGCTGCGGGGCATCGAGGAGGGCTGGTTCCAGCGGGCGTTGGGCGACTCGGCCTACGAGTTCGAGAAGGCGGTCTCGTCGGGCGAGCGGGTCATCGTGGGGGTGAACCGCTTTGTGCAGGAGGGGGGCGAGGACCTCGAGATCCTGCGGATCCCCGGCGAGATCGAGGAGCAACAGCGGCGGCGCCTGCAGCAGAGCCGCGTCGCCCGCGACCAGGCCGCGGCGGACCGGGCCCTCCACGCGCTGGTGGCGGCGGCCCGGGGTGAGGCGAACCTCATGGAACCGCTGGTGGCGGCGGCCCGGGCCCGGGCTACCGAGGGGGAGATCGTCGCCGCCCTGCAGTCGGTGTTCGGCGCCTACCGCGAGCCGCCCCGCGTCTGAGGCGGGCGGGTCCGAGAGGCGGTGCCGCCGGGGTAGCATCGCGGGCATGTCGACCTTCCGCCGGATCGTCCTGGTGCTGGCGCTGTGCGCCTCGGCCCTGGGCGCTGCCGGTTGCGGCGGCGGCGGCGGTGAACCCATCGTCTTCGGAGAGGGGGAGATCCCCTCTTCGGTCCCCGATGACCTCCCGATCCCTCCCGGGGCGGTGGTGGGCTCCACCATGGTGGACCGGGTCAACCATCGCACCGAGTTCGCTATGACGCTGCCCCAGGAGGCCACCGCCGTGGTGCAGTACTACACGGTGAATCTGGTCAGCGCCGGATTCGTGGTGGACTCCTCAGCGGGCGACCCACTGGGGAACTGGCGGATCGAGTTCAGGCGGGGCGAGTTGCGCGGCAGCATCGTGATCCAGCCGGGAGGGCCGGGCCTGGCGGCGGTGGTGGTCGGCCTCAACGCCTCGTGATCGAGGCCGCTCTCGGCTAGTTTTCGTCTGGCAGGCCAAGGGGGTACGCGAATAGGTCCGCCTCGGGGCGGGGCGGCGGCCTATTGGCGCACCCCCTAAGGATGGAGAGCATGGGGCGTTTGCGCCGGTTTCCCGAGAGCCGCTTCGTCGGCGTGCGCGACGAGATGCGGGTGTACGACTGCGACGACGACGGCCAGTTCACCGCGTTGAGCCTTCGGGTGGAGGCCGACGACCTGGTGGGCCGGGCCCTGGTGGCTTCCTTCTCGCCGGACACCCCGGCCGAGGCGCGCAACCGCGGCTTCCGGGAGCGCTGAGCGCCCGCCGGGGTCAGGCGGGGGCGGCGAGGCAGGCAGCCACGGCGTCGGCCACCCGGCCCTCCCGGCCGTAGAAGAAGTGGTCGCTGCCGCCGATCACCTGCAGGCCGGCGCCGGTGGCCGCGGCATAGGCGCTCAGGTCTTCCACGGTGGTGAACTGGTCGCAGTCGCCGAGGATGAACAGGCGGCGGGCGGGAGCCAGGATCGCCGGAGCCGGGAGGCCGGGGGCCAGGCCGGAGCTAACCGGCGGGGCGATCCCGGCGTATGGGCCCCTGCCCCCGGCGCCGGCTTGCCAGCGCAGGGCGGCGACCGCCCCGAACGACCATCCCGCCAGGGCCAGGGGTAGGGCCGGGAAGGCGCCGGCGGCCGCCGCCGCGGCGACGCCGACGTCCTCGACTTCGGCCTCGCCGCCGCCCCACGACCCGGTGGAGGCGCCCACGCCCCGGAAGTTGAAGCGCAGCACCGGGCAGCCGGCGCCCGCAAGGTGCGCCGCCACCGTGCGCAGCAGGGGCACGTCCATGGTGCCGCCGTGGAGGGGGTGGGGGTGGCACAGCACCACGACCGGGCCGACTGGCTCCGGAGGCAGGCTCCAGCGGGCCTGCAGCGTCACGCCGCTGGGGCCCGGCAGCCTCTCCGGCAGGGCGGGCTCACTCATCGCCCGCTCCCGTGCCCGGGTCTCCCGCGGGGTGGGGCGGTGCTGCGCTGGGGCATCTTCCCTCGGCCACCGGCCCAGGCTACCCCGGTCACGCTGAGTGGCAGGGTGTGGGACCGACCGGCGGCTAACCTCGGGCCAGGCGATCGCTGGGGGTTTCTTGTACGACGTGGTCATCATCGGCGGGGGCCCGGGCGGCTATGCCGCTGCCCTGTACGCCCACAACTTCGGGCTCTCTGTCGCCATGGTCGAGAAGGACCTGGTGGGGGGCACCTGCCTGCATCGGGGCTGCATCCC
>JALOLI010000097.1 GCA_025456165.1 Acidimicrobiia bacterium
CGCCGGGCCAGGTCCAGCACTGCGGTTAGGTCGATGACCTCGCCGTCGGCGTTCCACCACCGGTGCTCGCAGCGGTGGCAGCTATGGAAGTCCACCTCGACGTCGTCGTTCAGCCGCAGCCGGATGCCGATGGCGTCGGCGGAGCCGCAGCTCCCACAGATCGTCGCGTTTCCAGCCGAATGCCGGGACCGGGGCATGCGCATCAGACCTTCCTCCTTCCGCACTGCCCGATGAATCGGCAATGCCCGCCCAGGACTTGAGCCGGGGAGGCAGGATTCGCGGCCGGCTCAGCGATCGCCGGAGCCGCCGACGGGCACGACGGCGGGAGCCGCCGGGTCCTCGAGCTTGCCCACGTAGCGGGAACGGCGCCGGCCGCCCTCGGTCCAGTAGGCGTACCAGTAGGGCCCGTGCGGGCAGCGGGTGCAGTTGGGCTTGCCGCAGCGCACGTGCTGCGCCCGCAGCGACACCCGGGGAGCGGCGGCATCGAAGTCGGCCCCCTTGGCTTCGAGGCGTGCTTTGGCCAGGATCAGCAGGCGGCGCAGGTCGTGCTCGTCCATCTCCCGGACCGCCTCGAGCACGTCGCGGTCGAGGGGCACGGCGCCTCAGCCGCCCGGGCGGAGCATCAGGCCACCTCGAGTGAGGCGAAGAGGCGGCGTGCCGGCCCGCGGCGGTCGAGCAGCGTCCACCCCACCGGGGCGGTGAGCCGGTCGGCGTGGCCTGCGCAGTAGGCGTACCCCGCCCCCGGCACCACGGGCCCGTCGAGGTCCTCCAGCCACACGAGACGGGCCTCGTAGGCGAAGGCCATGACTGTGCCGGCAGGGGCGCCGCAGCGCACGCAGTGCGGAATCATCGGGCGCCACTCTACCGCGGCGAAGCACACCCGTGTGATTCCACCGATGGCGTTCTTACGCGCGACGAGGGCGCGTAAGCCGGTTTTGTCATTCGCCAGCGACGCGGACCGGAGAGGCGGCGGCGAACGCCAGGCCCGACGGGCCCCGGGCAGTCCAGGCCACGGTGAGGGGGGAAGAGGCCTCCACCAGGAAGCCCTGGGCGTCCACCACGGTCACATCGACCTGGACCGGGATCCCGGGAGGCACGACCACGGTCTGCCCCGCCGATCCGGCACTGCTCACCGCGCTCACCGTCGCCGTGATGGCCTCCTCGGAGGAGGTGTTCAGCAGCCACAGGCTGGTGGCATGCAGCGGCAGCCGCCGCAGACCGGGGAGCAGCCAGGTGGAGGCTGCTTCGGGCGCCCCCGGCATCACGGCCACTTCCCCCTCCCCCATGACCACTACCGCGGCCGCCACCGGCCCGGTGGCCACTACCCGCGCCGCCAGAGGGTCGCCGGCATACTGCGACAGGTCGAAGCGAGCCGGCGAGTCGGGCCCGACCGTGGCGGTGAACGCCTCGAGGATCGGGCCCTCGGCCGTGAACAGGTCGACCGCCACCTCCACCGCGCCCAGCCCCGGGTTGTGCACCACCAGGTAGGCGGAGGTTCCCTGCACCCGGGCCACGGGGAACTCCCACTCGGTCGCCTCCCCCACGCCCGGCCACCAGTCCTCGTCGTCCTCGGTGCCGAAGGCCATGGCCGGGACCACGACCCCCTCGACGGCAGTGACCGTGATCACCAGGTTCTGGCGCTGGCGCAGCAGATTGGTGAAGTCGATGTCCCGCCAGGAACTGGCCCCCACCGGGAGGTTCTCCAAATCGGACAACGCCTCGACGCCGATGTCGGAGACGCCGGTGACGGTGACCTTGGCCGGGTCGGGGAAGGGGTTGAAGATGCGCAGCACCAGGTGCTCCTCCGGCATGGTGGACCCGCCCGGGAAATGCCAGGTGGCCGGGCCCGACGACACGCAAGCATCGGCGGCCAGCACCCCCTCCCCCATGACCGTGGCCGACACCGCCACCGGCCCGGCCGTGAACTCCACGAATCCCGGCGAGTCCCCGCGCTGGGCGACGCTGCCCAAAGCCAGGGTGGCCGCCCCCCGGCCGAGGACCTCGAGCACGGCCGTGTCTTCGGGCTCGCCCGGGACGGCCACCGGGAACGTGAAAGCGGCGGTGGTTTCCTGGAGGGCTGCCAACCCGAAGGTGGTGTCCCGGAAGGCGTCCGACTGGGCCCAGGGGCAGTACCAGATACCGGCCTCCTCGGGCGACGACAACCCGGGCGGCTCGATGATCAGGCCGGTCAGCGGCTCGGGCGGCGCTTCCGGCGCAGGAAGCAGGAACGCCCCGGCCACGACCGCCCCGACCGCGATCAAGACGAGCACCCGCCTCATGACTCCCGCCTCCTCCCCCACCACCCCACGCCGACGAGGGCCACGAGCACCGCCAGCCAGGCGGCCGATCCCAGGGCCAGGCTCCTTCTCCCGGCATGCCCGGCGAAGCGCACTTCGGTCCCGGCGGTGTCGACCTGGTTGGCCCAGTCCGCCTGGTTCCAGTCTCCGGGGCCCCAGCGGTAGTCGGCATTGGCGGCCACGTAGATCGGGCCGGACAGGGCGCCGGCGGGCCGCGTGTAGCCGGTGCCGTCGCGGAGCCAGGGAGTGCCTCCCGGGCCGAATGCCTCGGTAGCGGGGACTTCGTTACGAAAGACCGGCAGCGCCAGGCCCCGCAGCGGCACCATGTCCAACTGGGCCTCGAAGACATCCTCCAGGGGGCTCTGCTCGGTGAAGGCCACCCAGCCGATGCCGAAGGCGGCGAGGCGCTCGCCGGCCCGGCGCACCTCGCCGCCGAGCAGTTCGTCGAGGAGGGCGCGCAGGGCCTCGTCGCCGAGGCGGGGCGCCGGCAGGTAGGCCTCCCAGGACTCGGGGTACGGCGGGGAGACCAGCCGATAGCCCAGGCCCTCGAAGTCACGACTCGTGCCCGGCAGGTCCTCGGCAGGCCCGAAGAGAAGGACCCGCGATCCCCGGTCGCCGCCGGCGGTGGCGAAGGCGAGAAGGTCCCGGTAGCGGTCTTCCGGCAAGCCGGCGCGGCCCGGCGCGGCCACCGCCAGTGTCCCTCCGACCAGCACCACTGCGGTCAGCGCTGCTGCCACGCCGAGGCCTCCCCGCCACCCTCCGAGGCGGCGGCGCCGGGCCCCGGCCTCGAGTGCGGCCCCGGCCACCGCTGCCATCCCGAGAGCGGCGGCTATCAAGCCGGCCTGCTCCGCCTCACGGCCCAACCCCAGGTCGCCGCCCCGGGCCAGCACCGCCCCGGCGGCGGCGAGCAGACCCCCCCACCCCGCCACCGCGGAGACCGCGGGATCTCCGGCAGCCACGACCAGCACCAGGGCGCCCAGGGCCACCGCCACGAGCCAGGTCGGCTCCCAGAAGGCGGAGGCTCCGGCGGTGTAGAGGCTCCCCAGGTCGGCGTACAGCACCCAGGGCATCAGGAGCGGCAGCGCCAGCAGTGCCCCGCCCAGGGAAACCAGCACCGCCGGCCAGCGGCGCCCCCGCCCCATGAGAGCCCAGAGCAGCACCGCCAGCACCGGGATGGGCAACGCGGCGGGGGCGAACACCCCGACGACCCCGGTGGCCAGCACCACCGCCGCGGCCCGGCCCAGCCGCCGCAGGCCGCTCTTGGGCCACGGGCCCAGCGCAGCCGCCGCCGCCCACGGCAGAGCCCCGAGGGCGATCATCGGGGCCCAGACCCCGCTCCCCCCCAGCGCTTCCGCCGCCGGCCCCGCCATGAGCACACTGCCGGCCAGGTACCCCGGCACCGGGCCGATGCCCCACACCCGGAGCAGCCGGCCGGTGCCCACCGCCCCAAGGAGAAAGGCGGCCACGGTGAGCAAGGCGACGGCCAGCCCGCCGTGCCCAAGAAGGACCACCTGGACCAGGGCGGTGGCGGCGATGTCGGGCCGCAGCACCTCGGGGGATCCCAGGCCGGCCGGGTTCCAGCCTCCGGCGTAGGCCCCCAGGGTGGCGCTCGCCGACTCCGGAGGGGGCAGCGAGAAGCCGGAGATGGGCAGCCCCCCGGTCCAGATGCCTCGCGTGGCCACCAGGGCGAAGGCGATGACTGCCAGGGCCACCACCACTGCCGGGCGCCGCAGCCGCTCCTGGCCGGCCTCGATCACATCGCTGAACCCGGAGAGGACTCCTTCGGGGAAGCGGGCGCGCAGGCGCTCCAGCCCCTGGTCGTAGGCCGCCCGCAGCCGAGCCGAGCCGCCCGTCTGGTACCGGAACAACTCCTCGTCGCCCACCACCCGGCCCCGCCTGGCCGAGAAGTGCTGCACCACCGTGGACGGCAGGTAGAGCAGGTTCCACAGCCACCCGCCCAGGAACGAGAACAGGGGGAACCGTCCCAGGAAGGGCCCCATGAGGCTCTCGGCCAGGCCGGAGAGGAAGGCCAGGGGGACCGCCCAGGCCAGGGTTATGGGGCTGTAGACCTTCTGCATCGCCCGGATCTCCCCGGCGCGCTCCCGCCAGCCGGCGGCCGCCTCCCGGCCTTCGAGCAAGACCTCGGACGAGGGCACGACCACCACCCGAGCCCCGAGGAGCCGGGCCCGCTGGCAGAGATCCACTGCCGCCGACATCGGCGCCATCGAGGAGTCGAGGCCACCGAGGCCGCGATAGAGGTCGAGACGCACCAGCATCGACACCCCGGACACGGCAGCCACGTCGCGGATGACGTCGTACTGCTGCTGGTCGAGCTCCCCCGTCTGCAAGCCGCTGTAGGGGGCGTCGAAGACATCCGTGGCGTAGCCCACCGATACCAGAACCGCCGGGTCGGCCGCAGAGAGCACCTTGGACCCCGCCACCGCCGCCTCGGCCCGGGCACCGTCGCGCACCAGGGCCACCAGCGCATCGGGCCGGGGCCGGGCGCCGTCGCGCAGCATCCAGATGTGGACGGTCTCCGGGGCGAGGGCCGACATCACCCCCCGAAGGCTGGGCCGCCAGAGCGCCTCGTGCTGGGCGGCCACCGCCCTGACGCGCTGGTCGCCTCCAACCACGAAGAGCTGAGTGGGCCCGTACACTTGCCGCCCGACGGCCGACAGGCAGGCCGCCAGCCGCTCCCCAGACTCCGCCATCACCACGGCGGCGACGGCGTCGGGCGTGGCGAGAGGGTCCGGAGCGGTCTGGGCGGTCATCGGCCCCGCCATTGTGGAGCCTCAGTGGCAGAACGGCAATCTTCTGGCCCGGTGACCCTGCTGTCCGGCGGGGTGGGCGGAGCGCGCCTGGGGCGCGGCCTGGCCGCCGTCGCGCCCCCCGGCACCCTCACCGTCATGGTCAACGTGGGCGACGATGAAGAGATCTACGGCCTCCGGGTGTCGCCCGACCTGGACACGGTGGCCTACACCATCGCCGGGCGAGAGGGACCGCAAGGATGGGGAATAGCCGGTGACACCTTCGCCGTCATGGGCCACCTGGCGTCCCTCGGGGTCGATACCCGCTTCCGCGTGGGCGACGCCGACCTGGCCCTCAATCTGGCCCGCACCACCGCCCTCCGCTCGGGTGAGACGCTGAGCGCCGTTACCGCCCGCCTCGCCGCCGCCCTCGGCCTCACCTGCCGGCTGCTGCCGGCCACCGACGACCCGCTGCAGACCAGGCTGCGCACCGCCGCCGGGGAGTGGCTCT
>JALOLI010000098.1 GCA_025456165.1 Acidimicrobiia bacterium
ACCGAGTGGGGGTCGCTCTCGAGCACGGAGCGGTCCATGAAGGCCCCCGGATCCCCCTCGTCGGCGTTGCAGATGATGTACTTGTGGGCCCCGGCCGCCTCCCGGGCGAAGCGCCACTTGAGGCCGGTGGGGAATCCGGCGCCGCCGCGCCCGCGCAGTCCCGAATCGGTGATCGCCCGGATCAGGGCTCCCGGGTCGTTCTGCTCGACCACGCGGCGCAGCGCCTCGTAGCCGCCCACCTCGAGGTATTGCTCGATGTCCTCGGGATCGATGAGCCCGCAATTGCGCAGAACGATGCGCACCTGGCGGTCGAGAAAGGCCTTCTCGGCGCCGCCCCCGTCGCTGGCCCAGATCAGCCACTCCACCACCGGGGTGCCTCCGACCACGTGCTCGGCGAGCAACCGGTCCACCCGGTCGGCGGTGACGGAACCGTACTGCCAGCGCGAGCCGTCGTCGGCCCGCACCTCCACCACCGGCTCCCGATAGCACATCCCGACGCAACCGGTCTTCTCCGCCCGCAACCCGGTTCCCAGCGCGTGGAGCTTCTCGGCGAGCGCGGCGTAGGTCGCCTCTGCCCCGGCGGCGATGCCGCACGTGCCCAGGCCGACGAGCACCCTCACGACCCACCTCCCGCCGTGCCGCCGGCGTATCCCTTGAGGATCCTGCGGATCGCTGCGGGCTTCAAGTTCCCATAGGTGGATTGGTCCACGACCATCACCGGGGCGAGGCTGCAGCAGCCGACGCAGGACACCGTCTCCACCGTGAAAAGGCGGTCGGGCGTGGTCTCACCGTCATCCACGTTGAGGGCGTCGCGCACCGACTTCGAGATGCCGGTGGCCCCGCTCACGTGGCAAGCGGTCCCATGGCAAACGCGGACGATGTGCTTGCCGACCGGGCGCAGGCGGAACTGGGTGTAGAACGTGGCGACCCCGAAGATCTGCGCCAGCGGGATCCCGGTGCTGCGCTGGATCTCCTCCATGCCCTCGCGGCTGATGTAGCCGTCCCGTGCCTGGGCCTGCTGTAGAGCGGGGATGAGGACGCCACCCTGGCCCTCGTAGTGGAGCTGTCTCAGGTCGTACCGGCGATAAGCATCCAACCAGGGATCTCCCTGACGACAACGCACGACGGAGAGTAGCGGCGGACCGATCCCCCCCAATCGTCCGGCTCGGGGGCGACCCGCCGGCCGGAGGCCCCGGATCGACGGCCCGACCCGGGCGGCTCAGGCCCCGCAACCCCGGGACGGAGGGCACCCCATCGCGGGGAGCGCCCCTCTCAGGCGGCGACGCGCCTCCCGCCGGAGCAGACCGGGCAGTTGGGATCGGGGCAGCGCTCCACCCGCTCGGCCCTGAGGCCGGCGGCGGCCAGCAGGGCGACCGGGTTGTCGGCCGCCGGGCCCCGGACGGGCCTCTCGCTCGAGCTGCCATTCGTGTTCCGCATGTTCACAAGGTACCCCTCAGGTGTGACAACAACGAGACGGCCGGGTGACGGCGGCGAGACAATTCCGCCCGCCTACGCTCAAACCCGTGCGCGTTCTCGTTGCCGGTGCCATCAACATTGAGACGACCGTTCCCGTCGCCGGGTTCCCCGTCCCCTACGCCCCGGTCGCCTACAACCCCGGCATCGCCTCCGCCGTCTCGGGGGTGGGCTGGAACCTCGCCCGCGCCCTGAGCGCCCTCGGCTCCGAGGTCGTGTTCCTGAGCGTGGCCGGGCCCGACCCGGCCGGCACGGCCGTCCGGGAGGAGGTCGCCCGCTCGGGCATCACGGCCGTCATCGCGGCCACCGCAGCCACCCCTCTGTCGGTGATCCTCTACGACCCCGCCGGACGGCGGCGGGCCGAGACCGACCTCAAGGGCGTGCAGGAGACCACCTTCCCCGGTGCCGCCTTCGACCAAGCCCTGGCCGGGTGCGACCTGGCGGTGCTGGCCAACAGCAACTGGACGCGGCCTCTCCTCTCCCGGGCGGCGGCGGCCGGGGTGCCGGTGGCCACCGACCTGCACGACATCCGTTCCCTGGACAACCCCTACGACGCCGACTACCTGGCCCACGCCGCCGTGCTCTTCTTCAGCGGAGAGCTCCTGCCCGTCCCCCCCGAAGAGTTCGTGGCACAGGTGTGGGATCGGGCCGACCCGCGGGCGGTGGGCGTGGGCCTCGGCTCCCGGGGGGCCCTGCTGGCCCGCCCGGGAAGCCCGCCTCGGCTCATCCCGGCGCGGTCGCTGCGGCCCGTGGTCAGCACCATCGGGGCCGGAGACGCCCTCTTCGCCGCCTTTCTCCACTTCCACGCTCGCCTGGCCGACCCCGTTGCGGCCATGGAGCGCGCCGTCGCCTTCGCCGCCTGGAAGGTCGGCGAGGCTTCGGCGTCGGCCGGGTTCCTGAGCGAGGCCGAGGTAGAGGCCCTCTGCCCCTAGTGGACCCGGGCGGCGAGGAGAGCGGCCACCGCCTCGTCGGGAACCTCGCCGTATTCCTCGTACCAGTCGGCGACGGCGCGGAACCGGAGGGGCTGCAGCGGGCAGACGACCTCGTCGGCCTCGGCGGCGATCAAGTCGATGGTGGCGGCGGGCCCGACCGGCAGAGCGCAGGTGAGGTGCGCCGGCCCGGCCCGCCGCACCCGGCCCAGGACGGCCCGCAAGGGCGCTCCTCCGGCGACGCCGTCGTCCACCACCAGCACATTCCGGCCGCCGACCTCCAGGCCGCGGCTCCGGCGCAGGGCTCGCTCCCGGCGCCGGGCCCGGGCGACGGCTTCGGCCACCACGGGCGCCAGGTCGGCCTCCGACAGGCCGAGGCGCTCCGCCAGGCCCTCCTCCACCACCGCCCCGCCGTCCGCAGTCGCCGCCCCGATGCTCAGCTCCGGGATCCCCGGCGGCCCGAAGGGGACGGCGACGATGACCTCGAGGGGCCCTTCCAGAGCGGCGGCCACCTCCGCCGCCACCACGACCCCCCCGCCGGCCAGGCCGAGCACCAGCGGGTGAGTGCCGCGCCGGTGGGCCAGGTGCCCGGCCAGCTCACGGCCGGCAGCGGCCCGGTCCCGGTAGAGAGACATGCCGTCCCCGGGGCCTACTCGGCCCCGGCCAGCAGCGGTGACACCTCCAGGTCCTCGGCCAGCCCCGCCGCCTCCCGAGGATCGAGCACCCCGCGTTCGGTGACCACCGCCGTGATCAGAGACAAGTCGGTGGCCTCGTAGCGGCCCCCGAGCCAGCCGGCGCGGGCCGCCCGCTCGAACAGGGGGCCGGGCAGGACCTTGTCCACCGAGGCGAGCACATAGAACGGGATGCCCAGGGGACGCGCCTCGGCGGCCAGGGCGGCGGTGCCCGCCGTGCTCATCACCCGGCGGGGCCCCAGGGCGTCGGCCCCGATGATCACCAGGTCGACGTCCGGCAGGATCTCGGACACCTGGTCGTCGGGGGTGACCTCAACCGCCAGGCCGGCGGCGGCGAGGTCGGCGGCCAGTTCCACCCCCTCCCCTTCCGGGAGGGTGGCGGCGCAGGAGACGAAGAACTTGCGGGTCTCGGCGGCGTGGACCAGGAGCGCCTGGACCGACCCCGACCCGCCGTGGGTCAGCACGATGCCGCCTTCCTCGATCAGCTCGGCGCCCACCCGGGCGAGGATGCCCGCCGAGGCCGCCATGCGCCGCTCCACCCGGCGCAGTTCGGCGGCCAGCGCCTGAGGCCCGGCCTCGAGGGTCAGAAAGACGGTGTTGACCAGCGACACGAGCGGGGCCACGGCAGCGCAGCGCTCCAGCAGTTCCTCCGCGATGCTCTGCACCGCCGCCGGGTAGGCCTCCGGAGCGTAGGCCTCGAGCCTCTCGACCAGTTCGGCCAGGCTCGAGGCGGCCAGGGCGCCGGTGGCGGCGGCCGAGCGGGCGACCGGGGCCCGGGCGATTGCCGCCAGGCGCCGCCAGGGTGGCCACGTCGCCCACTCGGTCACGACGCCTCGTTCCCCGCCGGCGACGGCTCCACCGCCCCGCTGCGCTGCAGCGCGGCCTCGGCCTGCAGGGCGTCCACGGTGACCCCGGCGACGGAGGCCGAGAGGGCGGCCCGCTCCCACACTGCCCGGCGCAGCGGCGCTCCAAGGGAGCGCTGCAACTCCTCGACCGCCACTGCGGCCGCCTGCGCCCGCCGCTCCGGGTCGACGGCGCGCCGCCCCGATCGGCCGGCGACGGGAGGCACCGCGGCATCCATGCGGGAGGCCGCCGCCCGCAGCGCCTCCTCCAGCCGGGAGGTGGGGAAGCCGTGGCGCAGGCGGGGAGCAAACGGCCCCCCGCCCTCAGCGGCCAGGCGCCCCACCAGGTCCTCCAGGGTGCCGATCGCCTCCTCCATGGCTCCCGGGGCCGCACCGAACACCGCGAGCGAGGCGGCGACGGACTCCACCGCCCGGCCCCAGCGCTCCTCGAAGTGCAGCGTCCCGCCTTGCCGCAGGCCGGCGGCGTCGGCTACCGCCCGGGCGGCCCGCCGCGTCCCCGCCAGGAGCCTGCCGAGGTACAGCCGCTTGGCGTTCAGGCGATGGCGCAAGTGAGTGGCCAGGGCCTCGACGCCGACCGGATCGCGGCCGGGCGGGGCCGCGGCCAGGAGGAAGACCAGAGGGTGGGCCACCCCCTCGTCCTCGAGGGTGGCCACCAGGTCCTGCCGCACCGCCTCGGCCTCCGCCGGAGCCAGTCGGTCGATCTGGTTGAGGACGAAGAGGAACTGGTCGGAGGAGTCGGCCAGCGGGGCGATGAACTCCTCGTGCAGCACCGGGTCGTGGTACTTCTCCGGGTCGAGGACCCAGATGATCCCGTCCACCTCGGGCAGGAGTCGTTCCACGGTGGCCCGGTGCCCGGCGGCCACGCTGTCGACGTCGGTGAGGTCGAGCAGAGCGACGCCGGGGAACCGCTCGTGGGTGACCCGCTCCTCTACTCCCAGCCTGTCGAGAAGGCGCTCCAGCGCCGGCTCGGCCCCGGCGGGCACCCAGGCCAGAGGGCGAGCCGTGTGCGGCCGCACCGGGCTGACCGCGGCCACCGCCTCCCCGGCAAGAGCGTTCAGCAGGCTCGACTTGCCCGAGCCCGTGCCGCCGAGCAGGGCCAGCACCAGAGTGCCGCCGAGATGGCCCCGCCGCTCCCGGGCGAGGCGGGCCTCGCGGCGGGCTCGATCGAGGTCCTCGGGGTGGACCTGCCCGTCGGCGAGGGCCACCACCAGGTCCAGGCCGTCGATGACCGAGATGACCTCGCTCACGACCCCTCCAAGTCGAGCCGCAGCCGGGCCAGCAGGGCCCCGGTGGGGATCGGCCCCAGCAGCTCCCGGAAACGGGCAGAATCGTCGTCCAGGATCTCCCGCCAGGCCTCGGCGAGGCGGCCCCGGGCCTCCCGGGCCGCCCGCAGCAGCACCGTCCCGTGACGCACGGTGCCGGGCTCGGGCCGGAAGAGCGGGTCCAGAGCCATGCGGTAGAGGGCCTCCACCTGACGGCGGGCCCGGCGCCGCCGCCACCAGGCGCGCCCGCACGCCTCGGCGGCCAGCGGTCCCAGTCCCTCGAACCACGCGGCGACCCGCCGCCCGGC
>JALOLI010000099.1 GCA_025456165.1 Acidimicrobiia bacterium
CCGTCTCGTCGTCGGCGAGCCAGTCGACCGGGAAAGGGTTGACGGGATCACCGTCGGCGGGATGCTCGGCCTCTGTGGTCACACCTCAAGGTATCAACCGGGGGTGACAGAAACGCGGGGCGCGGGGGTGAGGTAGAACCACCCCAGGGTGGCGCTCTGTCACTCCGCCAACGGGGTCGGGCGCTGGGTCTTGGGCACGGCCCGCCTAGCCTTCTCCTGAGGAGGCGGCTATGACGGCTCAGCGTGCAGTGAACTCCAAGCGTGTCGGCAGGAAGGTCGGCTACGCCGTGGCGATCGCCTGCAACATCGCCTTGCTGGTGATCGCCAACAATATCCTCGACTGGGGATGGCTGCCGTGGCTGACGGAGGAGTTCCGGCAGGTCCTGCCGGTGATGAACGTTTCGCTCGGCGCGTCGATCGCCGCGAACGCGATCTACCTGTTCTACGACCCGCCGGGTTTCAAGGCCGCCGCCGAACTGGGACTCCTCATCGTTTCTCTCATCGTCACCATCCGGTTCCTGCAGGTGTTCCCCTTCGACTTCACGGCATACGAGTTCGGGTGGGGAACCCTGGCGCGGTGGCTGCTTGTGCTCGCCATCGTCGGGATCTGCATCGGGATGCTCGTCCAGGTGGTCCAACTGGTCCGTCTGGGGGCGCAGCGGGCTGCGAAGGGCAGCACGAGTATCTGATCAGGGAGCCCATCACCGACCCGACCCCCGGTTTCCTGTCAGACCCCCCCGGTATCATCCGGCTCCGATTGGAGGACCGGTGTCGAGCGGCGCCATCGTCATCCGCGGCGCCCGGGAGCACAACCTCAAGAACGTCTCCCTGGAGCTGCCGCGCAACCAACTGATCGTCTTCACCGGGCTTTCCGGCTCCGGCAAGTCGAGCCTGGCCTTCGACACCATCTACGCCGAGGGCCAGCGCCGCTACGTCGAGAGCCTCTCGGCGTATGCCAGGCAGTTCCTGGGCCAGATGGAGAAGCCCGACGTCGACTTCATCGAGGGGCTCTCCCCGGCCATCTCCATCGACCAGAAGACCGCCAGCCGCAACCCGCGCTCGACGGTGGGCACCGTGACCGAGATCCACGACTACCTGCGGCTGCTCTTCGCCCGGGCCGGGGTCCCGCACTGCCCGGTGTGCGGACGTGTGGTGTCCCGCCAGACCCCCCAGCAGATCGTCGACCGCATCCTGGAGCTGCCCGAAGGAACCCGGTTCCAGGTCATGGCCCCGGTGGTGCGGGGTCGCAAGGGGGAATACGAGGCCCTGCTGAAGGAGCTGAGCCGGGAGGGCTTCAGCCGGGCCCGCATCGACGGCGAGGTGCGCGAGCTCACCGAGGACATTCGCCTCGACCGCTACTACCAGCACACCATCGAGGTCATCGTGGACCGCCTGGTGCGGCGCGAGGGCATCGAGCGGCGCCTCACCGACTCCCTGGAGACGGCCCTCCGCCTGGCCGAGGGAGTGGCGCTGGTCGATGTGGTCGACGGGGCGACGCTCTCGTTCAGCCAGCACTTCGCCTGCGACGAGTGCGGGCTGTCGTTCGACGATCTGCAGCCCCGCAACTTCTCGTTCAACAGCCCCTACGGCGCCTGCCCGGCCTGCAAGGGGATCGGGACCCGCTTCCAGGTGGACTGGCATCAGGCCATCCCCGACCAGGAGCGCTCCCTGGCCGAGGGCGCCATCCTCCCGTGGTCGGGGCGTTTCCGCGCCGGCTACTACTACCGGATCCTCGAGGGAGTGGCCCGGCAGCACGGGTTCGACATGGACACCCCGTTCGGCTCGCTCACGGCGGAGCAGCAGACCGTAATCCTGGAGGGCACCGGGGAAGAGCCGATCACCGTCAACTACACCAATCGCTTCGGGCGGGTACGGCGCTATCAGACGGCCTACGAGGGCCTGGTCCCCTTCCTGAACCGGCGCCACGAGAACGCCGACAGCGACGGGGCGCGCGAGTCGTACGAGCAGTACATGCGCCAGGTGCCCTGCGAGGTTTGCGGCGGGGCCCGCCTCAACCCGGCCGCCCTCGCGGTGACCGTGGCCGACTGCAACATCCACGAGATCTCGACGCTGTCGCTGCGCCGGGCCTTCGAGTTCCTCGACGGGCTGACCCTGACCGACCGGCAGTCCCGCATCGCCGCTCCCGTGCTCAAGGAGATCCGAGCCCGGCTGGCCTTCCTGTTGGACGTGGGCCTCGACTACCTCACGCTGGCCCGCAGCGCCGCCACCCTGGCCGGGGGCGAGGCGCAGCGCATCCGATTGGCCACCCAGATCGGCTCCGGCCTGGTGGGGGTGCTGTACATCCTCGACGAGCCCTCGATCGGGCTGCACCAGAGGGACAACCGGCGCCTGATCGAGACCCTGGTGCGCCTGCGCGACCTGGGCAACACGGTGGTGGTGGTAGAGCACGACGAGGAGACGATCCGCGCCGGCGACCACATCGTGGACATCGGCCCCGGGGCGGGAGAGCACGGCGGGCGTATCGTGGCCGAGGGCGACCTGGCGGCCATCATGGCCGAGGAGACCTCGATCACCGGCGACTACCTGGCGGGCCGCAGGAGCGTCGCCGTGCCCGAATGGCGGCGCCAGCCCGATGGACGCTCGTTGTGGGTGCGGGGGGCGGCGGAGAACAACCTGCAAGGGATCGACGTGGAGTTCCCGCTGGGCCTCCTGGTGGCCGTCACCGGGGTGTCGGGCAGCGGGAAGAGCACGCTGGTCGAGGAGATCCTGAGCAAGGGCCTGCACCAGGCGCTGTACGCGGCGCGAGACCTTCCCGGAAGGCATCGCCGGATCGAGGGCCTGGAGCAGTTCGACAAGGTCATCGATATCGACCAGTCGCCCATCGGCCGCACCCCGCGGTCCAACCCGGCCACCTACACCAAGCTCTTCGACCGGGTGCGGGAGCTGTTCTCCAGCACCCCTGAGGCTCGGACCCGGGGCTACAAGCCGGGGCGCTTCTCCTTCAACGTCGCCGGGGGGCGCTGCGAGGCCTGCAAGGGCGACGGCACGATCCGCATCGAGATGCACTTCCTGCCCGACGTCTACATCCGCTGCGACCAGTGCAAGGGGATGCGCTACAACCGGGAGACGCTGGAGGTCCTCTGGAAGGGGCACAGCATCGCCGATGTGCTGGAGCTGTCGGTGACCGAGGCGCTGGCCTTCTTCGAGAACCAGCCCGGCCTGGGCCGGGTGCTCAGACCCTCTACGACGTCGGCCTGGGGTACGTGAAGCTGGGTCAGCCCGCCCCGACTCTGTCGGGCGGCGAGGCGCAGCGGGTGAAGCTGGCCTCGGAACTGGGGAAGCGGGCCACCGGGCGCACCTTCTACATCCTCGACGAGCCGACCACCGGGCTGCACTTCGAGGACGTGCGCAAGCTGCTCGGGGTGCTGCAGCGGCTGGTGGAGGCGGGCAACACCGTGGTGGTCATCGAGCACAACCTCGACGTGGTGAAGTCGGCCGACTGGGTCATCGACCTGGGCCCGGAGGGGGGCGACGAGGGCGGGCGGGTGGTGGCCGCCGGGCCGCCGGAGACGGTGGCGGAGGTGACCGAGTCCTACACGGGCAAGTTCCTGCGGGAGCTCCTGGCGCGATGACCGTGCCCTGGGACGACGCCGTGGCCGACTGGTGGGTGGAGGAGGTCGCGTCGGACCCGGTCTACGCCGAGGAGGTGATCCCCCTGGCGCTGGCCGCCCTGGCGCCCGTGTGGCGGCCCGGGGCGCCCGGGTCCTCGGCTGCGACCTGTCGGAGCGGCTGGCGCGGCGAGCGGCGGCGGCCGGGCCGGTGGCCGTCTGCCGCCTACCCGACCTGTCCTGGGTGCGCCGCGAGTCGCTGGACGGCGCCGTAGCGGTGCTGGTGGTCGAGCACCTGCCGGAGGCCGCACCCATCTTCGCGTCTGCCGCGCGGGCGGTGCGGCCGGGCGGGGTGCTGGCGATGGTGGCCAACCACCCGGCCTACACCGCCCCGGGGTCGGGGCCGCTGGTGGACCCCGACGACGGCGAGGTGCTCTGGCGCTGGGGGCCCTACATGGACGAGGGGAGCAGCGAGGAGCCGGCCGGGGAGGGGGCGGTGGTGTTCCACCATCGCTCGCTGGGGTCCCTGCTGACCGCCGCCGCGGCCGCCGGGTGGTGCCTGGAGAGCCTGGTGGAGCACGGGGTGGGGGAGCGCCGGGCGGCGGAGGACCCGCTGCTGGCCGCTCAGCGGCAGATCCCCCGCCTCCTCGCGGCTCGCTGGGTCAAGCGCTAGCCGCCGGCCGGGGCCGGCGGCTGTCTCGGCTGGGTGGTGCCCGGGCGGTACTCTGCTCCTCCATGGAGCGCCGGCCCGCGCCCTCCGAGATCCCCGACACCCCGGGCGCCTACCTCTTCCGGGACCGCCACGGGGCGGTGCTGTACGTGGGGAAGGCCAAGTCCCTGCGCAAGCGCCTGGCCTCCTATTTCGGGCGCGACCTGGCGACGCGCCCGCAGGCGATGGTGGATGCCGCCGACTCGGTGGAGTGGATAGTCACCGACGGCGAGGTGGCCGCCCTGATGATGGAGTACAACCTCATCAAGGAGCATCGCCCCCGGTTCAACATCCGCCTGCGCGACGACAAGTCCTATCCCTACCTGGCCATCACTCGCGGCGAGGAGTGGCCCCGGGCCACGGTGATGCGGGGCCGCCGCCGGCGGGATACCCAGTACTTCGGCCCCTACGCCAACGCCTACGCCATCCGCCAGACCCTCGACCTGCTGCTGCGCACCTTCCCGGTCCGCACCTGCACCAACTCCCGCTTCCGCCGCCAGGAGGCCGAAGGCCGGCCGTGCCTGCTCTTCCACATTGAGCGCTGCTCCGGGCCGTGCATCGGAGCGGTGGCGCCCGAGGACTACGCGGCCCATCTCGACGGCCTGGCCGCCTTCCTGGGCGGAGATAGCGAAGCGGTGCTCGCCCGCCTGCGCGACGACATGGAGGCCGCCTCGGAGGCGCTGGAGTACGAGCGGGCAGCGCGCCTGCGCGACCAGGCGGCCGCGGTGGAGAAGGCCCTGGCCCGGCAGGAGGTAGCCACGCTGCGCAAGGAGGACTTCGACCTGCTGGCAGTCGAGGAGGACGATCTGGAGGCCGCCCTGGTGGTGCTCACCGTGCGCCGCGGCCGGGTGACCGGGCGCCTGGCCGCGGTGGTGGACAAGGTCGAGGATCTGGCTCCCCCGGAGCTGGTGGGACGGCTGCTGGGGGAGGTGTACGGCGAGGAGCCACCCCCGCGAGAGGTGCTGGTGCCGGTCCTCCCGGCCGAGGCCGAAGTGGTCGAGGCGTGGCTGGCCACCCGGCGCGGCGGGCGGGTGGCGCTCCGCGTCCCGCAACGGGGGGCCAAGCGGCGTCTGCTGGGCACCGCCCAGGCCAACGCCACCGAGGTCTTCGCCCGGCACCGGCTGGAACGCCACGGCGACCACAACGCCCGGGCGAAGGCCCTGCGGAGCCTGCAGGAGGCCCTCGGCCTCCCGGAGCCCCCGCTGCGCATCGAGTGCTACGACATCTCGACGATCCAGGGCACCGACACGGTCGGCTCCATGGTGGTGATGGAGGACGGCTTGCCGCGCCGCAACCAGTACCGCCGCTTCCACATTCGCGGCGTCGCCGGGCAGGACGACTTCGCCGCTATGGAGGAGGTGCTGCGGCGGCGCCTCGCGGCTTATCTGCGGGAGCGGGAGCAGCCGGTCGAGGAGCGGGGGCGCTTCGCCTACCCGCCGTCCCTGCTGTTGGTGGACGGCGGGGCCGGGCAGGTGTCCCGGGCGGTCCAGGTCGTCGACGAACTGGGGCTGGAGATCCCGGTGGCGGGCCTGGCGAAGCGGATGGAGGAGGTCTACCTCCCCGGCCGGCCCGAGCCGCTGCGGTTGCCGCGCGGTGAGGAGGCTCTCTACCTGTTGCAGCAGGTCCGGGACGAGGCGCACCGGTTCGCCGTCGGTTACCACCGGACCCTTCGCGGGCGTCGTATGGTGGGCTCGGCACTCGACGGTGTCCCTGGAGTGGGGCCGGCGCGCCGCCGGGCGCTGCTGCGGCGATTCGGCTCGCTGGCCAAGATGCGGGAGGCCGGGGTGGAGGAGTTGCGCCGGGTGGTCCCGGCCACGGTGGCGGCGGCGGTTCACGCCGCCCTGCACACCCCGCCGGGCGCCTCCGGGGAACGCCGACCGTCCGTCGGCCCAGACGAGGAGGAGGACTGAGGTGGCGGAGCGCCCGCAGTTGGTGGTGGTCACCGGGATGTCGGGGGCCGGCCGGTCCCAGGCCGGCAAGGCCCTCGAGGACCTCGGCTTCTTCGTGATCGACAACCTCCCCGCTTCCCTCATCGCCCAGGTGGTGCAGGAGGCCGATCTGGCCGGCGACCCGAGGCGGCGGCGCCTGGCGGTCACGGTGGACACCCGCGGCGGGCTCTCCTTCGAGGCGCTGGAACAGGTCCTGGCCTCTCTCGGGATCGACGGCGTGCCCACCACCCTCCTGTTCCTGGACGCCGACGACGAGGTGCTGGCCAAGCGTTTCGAGGAGAGCCGGCGGCCCCATCCGGTCGCCGCGGCCACCCTGGCCGAGGCGATCGTCGTCGAGCGGGCCGCCCTGCAGGACCTGCGGGGGCGGGCGGATGTGGTGGTGGACACCTCCGATCGGACGGTGCCGGATCTACGCCGGGCCCTGGGAGAGATCTTCTCCGGCGAGCGGCGGCGCCGGCCGTTGCGGGTGGCGGTGACCTCGTTCGGGTTCAAGCACGGGGTGCCGCGGGTGATCGACCTGCTTTTCGACGTTCGCTTCCTGCCCAATCCGTACTGGGTGCCGGAGCTGCGGCCCCTCACCGGCCACGACGAAGCGGTGCGCCGCTACGTGCTCGATCCTCCGGATGCCGGCGCTTTCCTGGAACGGGCCGAGGGGCTGCTCGAGTTCCTGCTGCCCCGCTACGAGGCAGAGGGGAAGAGCTACCTGACGATCGGCGTGGGCTGTACCGGTGGCCGGCATCGCTCCGTGGCCATCGCCGAGGAACTGGGGCGGTGGCTGGGGGAGCGCGACGTCGAGGCGGCGGTACGGCACCGGGACCTGGAGCGATGACCACGATCGACCTGATGGCGGCGCCGCTCCTCGAGGAACTGGAGCCGGGAGCGGCCGGCCCCAAGGTGGTGGCCCTGGGGGGAGGGCACGGCCTGGCGCAGGCCCTGGTCGCCATCCGGGGCTACGCCGCCGCCATCACCGCGGTGGTCAGCGTCGCGGACGACGGCGGGTCGTCGGGCCGCCTCTCCCCGGCCCTGGGGCTGCCGCCGCCGGGGGACTGCCGCCGGGCGCTGCTGGCTCTCAGCCCCGACCCGTCGCCCTGGCGCGACGCCGCCTGCCACCGTTTCGAAGAGGGCGACGTGGCCGGGCATTCCCTGGGCAACCTCATCCTGGCCGGACTGGCGGCTTCCGAAGGCGGCCTCGAAAGGGCCCTGGCGACGCTGGGACGGCTGCTGGGGGCGCGGGGGCGGGTGGTGCCCGCCTCGCCGCAGCCGCTGGAACTGAGGGCGGTCGTGGAAGGGGCTGAGGTCCGGGGCCAGGTGGCCATCGCGGTGGGGCGGGGGCGGATCGAGGCGCTGGCGGTCGACCCGCCCGGCGCCGACGCCTCGCCGGCGGCGCTCGACGCCCTCGCCACGGCAGACCAGGTGGTGATCGGCCCGGGGAGCCTGTTCACCTCGCTGGCGGCCACCCTGGTCGTGCCCGGGATGGCGGCGGCGGTGAACGCCTCACCGGGGCGACTGGTGTACATCTGCAACCTCACCACCCAGGACGGGGAGACGCTCGGCCTGGACGGCGCCGCTCACGTGCAGGCGCTGTGCTCCGTGTCCGGGATGCGTCCGCCCGACGTGGTGGTGGCCAACGACGCCCCGTTCCCCGTGCCCGCCGCGGTCGAGGCGATCTGGGCCGAGCGGGCGGCGATCGAGACCCTCGGGGCCCGGCTCGAGACCGCCGGCCTGGCCGACGCCACGGCCCCCTGGCCGCAGCACGACGCGGCTCGCCTGGGAGCCGTGCTGCGGCGGCTACCGTGACCCGGTCCCGAAGCCGGAGGAGCCTTTGATCAAGTTCCGCACCATCGACGACCTCGAGGTGGCCGGCCGCACCGTCCTGGTGCGGGCCGACCTCAACGTGCCGCTGGCCGAGGGCCGCGTCGGGGACGACTTCCGCATCACCTCGAGCCTGCGCACGATCGCGGAATTGCGCGGGCGGGGCGCCCGGGTGGTGGTGTGCAGCCACCTGGGCCGCCCCAAGGGCCCGGACCCGAAGTACACCATGGCGCCCGTTGCCGCCCGCCTGGGAGAGTTGGGCGGCTTCGCGGTGCGCTGCGCTTCCGATGTGGCCGGTGACGGCGCCCGGGAGGCGGTGGCCGCCGCCGCGCCCGAAGAGGTGGTCGTGCTCGAGAACACCCGGTTCGCCCCGGGGGAGACCAAGAACGATCCCGCCCTCTCCGAGGCTCTCGCCGCCCTGGCCGACTTCTTCGTGCTCGACGCTTTCGGCTCGGCCCACCGGGCCCACTCCTCGACGGTCGGCGTCGCCGAACGGCTGCCGTCGGCGGCCGGTCGGCTGCTGGCCGAGGAGATCGTGGCCTTCGACCGCCTCCTGCACGACCCCGACCGCCCCTATGTGGTGGTGCTGGGCGGCGCCAAGGTGTCGGACAAGCTCGGCGTGATTCGGGCCCTGCTGCCCAAGGTCGATGCCATGCTCGTCGGCGGGGCGATGTGCTTCACGCTGCTCGCCGCCGAGGGGTACCAGGTCGGCGACTCCAAACTGGAGGCCGAGATGGTGGATGAGGTCCGGGAGGTGCTGGGCGGAGACTTCGGCTCGCGCGTCATCCTGCCGACCGACCTGGTGGTAGCCGAGGGATTCGCCGCCGACGCCCCCCACCGGGTGGTCCCGGCGGGCGGCATCCCGCGCGGCACCATGGGCCTCGACATCGGCCCGGAGACCGCGGAGCGCTTCGCCGCCATCATCGGGGGCTCCGACACGCTGTTCTGGAACGGCCCCATGGGGGTGTTCGAGTGGCCGGCCTTCGCCGCCGGGACCCGGGCG
>JALOLI010000100.1 GCA_025456165.1 Acidimicrobiia bacterium
CACTTTGAACCCGGCCGAGGGGGGCTTCGGCCGGTCCCGCCGGTGGGACCTCCACCACGGTGAGGAGATCGTGGCCCACTTCAGCCGGCATCCGTTCGGCGGGGTCTGCCTCGCGGCCCTCCCTCTGCCTGTGGTCCTGCTTTGCCTGCTGCTGACCCGCTTCGGCATCCCCGGGGAGAAGGAGTTGCGTATGCCCGGCATGTACCAGCGCATGCACGGCGGGGGGTGACGGGCCGGCTGCCGACCAGCTACTCGGCAACGCGAGCGGCCACCCGACGCACGGCGGCGAAAAGAGCGGTCTCCCGCAGCCGATCCGGGTCGCCAAGGGCTTCCTCCAAGCCGGGGTCGTACGGCATCGACCCGAGGAACGGCACCCCGAAGGAAGCGGCGAGCCCGGCCACCGAGTCGTCGGCTTCGCGCCGCAGGTTCTCCGCCACGCCCAGGATCGGGGCGCGCAACTCCACCAGCAGCCGCAGGGCCCGGCGAACGCTCCCGACAACGACCAGCGAAGCGGCACCGAGCAGGAGGAACTCGGTTCGCGGTGCGAGGCGAACCACGTCGAGGGCGATGTCGCCGAGGCCGGGGGGGAGGTCGAGCACCAGCAGATCCACCTCGCCCCAGCGGGTGATGGCCAGCAACTCCAGCAGCGTGTTGGTGACGTCGCCGCCCCGGAGAGGCGTCGCCGCTTCACCCGAGAAGAAGGCGACCGACATGAGCCGGATGCCCGCAACGGAGATCGGATCGACCCCGAACTCCTCCGTGGGGAAGTGCTCCTCGGCCCCGAGGATCACGTGGTCACTGGGAGAGGTGAAGTCGAGATCGAACAGACCCACCCGCCTCCCCTGGTCCGCCCAGGCCAGCGCCAGGCTCGCGGAGACCACGCTCTTGCCGATCCCACCCTTGCTGCCGGTGACGGCCACGATCCGGCGGACCCCGGCGAGGCGATCGTCGATGGCGGCGGCCCGGGGATCCATGAGGTCAGGCCGATGCCGGCTCGCCGCCGCCGCGCCCCTCCACCCGCTCCAGGGTGACGCCGCGGCCGGCCAGGATGGCGAAGTCCGGGCTTCCACAACCCGGGCACCGCACGAAGGCATGGGAGAGCTCAGGGATGAAGTGCATAGCCTCCAACTCGTCGGCCCCGCCGGCTTCCTCCAGCTCCGAACGGCCGAACTCACGCTCGCAACCCCGGCAGCAGAAACGCACCGGCTCCTGCTCCACCACGAACCGGGCACCTTCGAGAACGGGATCGGATGCCGGGAGCACCTCGGCCAGGGAGAACTCGAAGAGATCCGTCCTGATCTGCTGCAGTTCGCCCACCCGGACCGTGATCGTCTGGATGCAATCCATGCCGGCATCCCGGGCAGCACGCACGGCTGCCTTCACGACGGCATCGGCGAGAGCAAACTCATGCAAGGCGCGAAACTCCCGACGGGGGAACGGCGATGCTGGAATCCTAGATCGGGCCGGGCGGGGAGCTACCCGCTGACGACCCCCTCGGCAGCAAGAGCGGTGGTACGGGCGGTGATCAGGTCCCGCAGCGTGGAGACTTCGCCCTCCAGGGTCGCCACGCCGATTAGCTCCCCCGCCCCGCCGACCAGGGTCCCCGCCCAGCCGTCGAGCACCTCCAGGGCCGTCCCGTCGGCGAACAACTGCCGGTACAAGGCTCCGTAAGCCTCCTCGTAGAGGGCTCGGAAGCCGTCCACCTCGAGAAACCTCTCCGCCAGCAGGTTGCCGCCGGTGACCCCGGGGGCGCCCTGGCCTGCCGGGGGCCGGGGCATGTCGCCCGGGGGGTTCATCCCCGCGGGTGGGGCGGCGGCTCCCGGGCCGGCGGCGCCCTCGGTCCCCTCTCCCCCTCGCGGCGGCACGCCACCGCCGGGGATCGCACCGTCCTGCGGCCTCGCCGGGCCGCCCCCCACGGCGAGCGAACCAGTCTCGAACGGGCCCCGGCCGGGATCGCCCGACCAGGACAGGTTCAGGTCCCAGCTCACCACAGTGAACCGCTGCTCGTCGATGTCGTAGAACAGGTAGTAGTTCTGCCCCGGCCCAGTCATGTCGTCGAAGTCGAGCAGCAGGTTGTGCAGGGCCAGGTAGCGGGCAAGGGAGGCCACGTCGGCCCGGTCCGCCAGGCCGGCGGCGAACTCCTCGTCGGAGGACTCCTCGACCCAGCAGACGAACTCGACGAGGGGTTCCAGGCCGGCCTGGTCCTCCCCCGTCACCCGGCGGAACGAATCCTCGTAGTCGAGGGGATCATCACCCCGGCAATCGAAGCTGCCACCCGACAGGGCCTTGTAGAGGATCCCCTCCCCGGAGAAGTCCTCCTCCACCAGGGAGTCACCGGGCTCCTGGACGACGAGGCGCAGCGTGGCGGCGGACCCGTTGGCGGAGAAGGCGGCATAGGAGGCTTTCTCGGCCGGTTCCCCGGTTGCGGCGATCAGAGACAGAGACAGGGCCTCGTTCAACGCCGTGGTCATCGCTCCCTGCAGCCCGGCCGGCCGCACCGCGATGGCGTCGTGGCCCTGGTAGGTCTGCCCCTCGACGAACTCCCCGAAGCTGATGAGCCAGGGAAGGCCCTCCGGGCCCTCGAGATCGACGGTCCCCGCCGGAACCGCCTTCTCCCCCCTGCCCGCCGGCACCTCCGCCCCCGGACTGGCTCCGAACAGGGTGGAGTTCCCCTTGAGGCGGATGCCAACGTCCTGGATGGTGGTGCCGTCGATGACAACGTCGGCTTCGATGAAGTCCTTGTCGCCGGTCTCGGTGAACTCCTCGATGGCGGCCTCGTACTCGGGGTCGTCGAAGGTCACCTCGATGGTGTGCACCGCCGACTCGTCGAATAGGTCCACGGTGCCGGCGATATCCCCCCAGCGTGGATGGCCCCCGGACGAGGTCCCGCCGGCAGAGAGCCGGATCCCTCCCAGGGCAAAGAGAAGCACGGCAACTGCCGCCAGCGAGGCCAGCGCCAGCCTCCAATGCCGTCTCCAGGGAAGGGAGGGGTGCACGGCGGGCCCCTACTCGCTTTCCCGTCCGGGGTCAGCAGGCGGTCCCATCTCGAGGTAGCCGAAGTCGCCCACCGTTTCCCTCAGCAGGCCGCCGACAGCACCCCGCCACCGGAGGATCCGCTCGAGCCCGAGCAGGGCCCCTCCCATCGCCGCCACCAGGACCCCCGCCGCTGGAGCGGCGGCCAGGAACCCGGCCGCCAGGGCCCCGGCCAGGGCCACCAGCCTCCAATGCTGCCGCCACAAGAGGGAGAGGTGCATGGCTGCTCCTAGAGGCTGGTTCGGTCGTAGCCGGTGGTGAGGCCGACCTTGAGGTTGCCGGTCAGTTCCTGGATGCCGCGCAGCAGGTTCTGCGCCGACTCGCCCTTTTTCAGCGAGACGCTGTAGAGGAGTTCGGTGAGCAGGCCGGAGCGCACCGAGTCGATGCCGATCAGATCGGCCTCGTCGGTGCAGCGGGCGAAGACACCGTCGAAGGCATGCTCGTAGTCGAGGTCGTTGGGGACCTGGACGCGCAGGATCTGCGACGTGTTCGGAGCGTGGAACCAGTTGAAGCGATCCATGATCAGCACGATCAGGGCGATCAAGACCGTGGCCACCGCCGCCAGGACGTAGAACTTGGTGCCCGCCGCCATGCCGACGGCCATCGCCCAGAAGATGAACCCGACGTCGCGCGTCTCCTTGAGAGCGTTGCGGAAGCGGATGATTGAAAGCGCCCCGACCAGGGAGAAGGCCCGGGCCACGTTCGACCCGACGATCATCATGATCAGGGCCACCACCACGCCCATGAGCACCAGCGTCTGCACGAAGCTCTGGCTGTAGGAGACGCCGCGATGGGTGACCCGGTACACCCAGCCGACCGTGGCGGTGAGCAGGAACGCCCCCACCAGGGCCACGGCTATGTCGGCGATCGAGAAGGTGCCGGTGAGGTCTTCGACCTCGCCGAACACCTGGGTGAACCAGTCCATCACGGCCTCGCTTCCGTCTCGGGCAGGTGGAAGGCCGACCGCGGGGCGCGGCCGGCCACTTCGACGCTCTGGCAGTACTTGCTGATGCGCACGACCTGGGCGTTGTGCGCCCCCACGAGAGCGGTCACCCAGCGGGGAATGTGATCGTTGGCCTTGATCTCGACGACCACCTGCTCGGGCGGGACCATGTGGAGCCCCGGGTTACGCGATTCGAGGCTCAGGTCGGCGGATCGATAGCGGATGTCGGTGTCGAAAGTGATGCGGAGGCCGGGGTCGTGGATGGTGCCCACCAGGGCGCGTCGGTAGTAGGAAGTGATCGAAGCGGGCTCCAGCCGCAGGGAGCCCACGAAGGCCCGGACCTCATGGATGAAACGAGCCTGAGAGGCGTCGTGCTCGATGTCCTCCCCACGGCACAAGGCCACCGCCCCGGAGTAGGGCAACTTCGCCCGCCTCTTCTGAGTCGTCCGGTTGAGGCGCTGTTTGATCTCGACGAAGACCGGGGTGTCGGGCTGCAGCCCGGCAGCGTTCTCGTAGTGCCGGATACGAAGCTTCCGGCGGCACTTGAGCCCGTCGACCTTCTCCCAGTAGCAGCGCAGGTCGGGAGTGTCGTAGTACAGGCTGGTGATCACGTAAGGCCGGCCGAGGCCGTGGGCATCGGGCTCCATGTAGAGCAGGGCCTCGTCGCACAGGATGGCCGCCCGCTCCCGGGGGAGGAGGTACTTCAGCTCGAAGCGGTTGCGGGAGCGGACGGCCTGGAGGGCGCTCGCGGCGGCCGGGGCCGATGGTTCGGCCCGGGTGAGAATGGAATCCGTCACGCTGGTCACCTCCCTTCCTCCGTCGCCTTGGATTCGGGCTCCGGATCCGGCGCCGCGTGCGCCCTCTCCTGTGAACCCGAAGCTATGTCCCGACCGTGAAGGGCCCGTCAAGGCCTCATGAGAAGCGCCTGAGAAGCCGGCGCCGGAAAGGGGCGTCTCGCCGCGTTTGCTCTCCCGGCGCCCGGGCCCGGGCTTGTCCCCCACTCGGGCTAGAGTCAGGGGGCGCACGCGACCCCGCGTGCGGCGCCCGTCTTTGCTCCTTCCGTTCCGTCGAGCGAAGTCGCCGCAGTCCCGGCCCGTGCCGCCTCACCCGAGGCGCCGCATCGGCGTAGAACTGCGGGGCGTTCCCCTTACGACGGCGTAACTGCAAGGAGTCACTGCATGTCCACCAAGATCTACGTAGGGAACCTCGCGTTCTCCACTGATTCCGCCGCCCTGCGGTCCCTCTTCGCCCCCCTGGGCGATGTCACGACCGCCGAGGTGGTGCAGGATCGCGACACCGGCCGCTCCCGGGGCTTTGGCTTCGTCGAGATGGCCTCGGCCGAAGAGGCGCAGAAGGCGATTGCGGCGACCGACGGCAAGACCATCGACGGCCGCCGTCTCACCGTCAACCTCGCGCGCTCCCGCACCAGTTGAACCCCCCGCCGCGGCCCAGGACGCGCCGCCCGGCGGCGCCCCGCAAGGCCGCCCCGAAGCGAGCCC
>JALOLI010000101.1 GCA_025456165.1 Acidimicrobiia bacterium
CCGGCGGGTAGGCCGCCGGTCGGCCCCAGTCTGAGGGCCATCGGCACCTTGGCCTGGAGCCCCCGCGCCATAGAATCTCCTCACCAGCCTGGGGAGGACGGCGCGAGATGCACGGATGGACGGGCCAGATCCTGCGGGTCGACCTGACTGCGAAGACCTGGCGGCGGGAGGCCTTCACCGAGGAGTTCGCCCATACCTGGATCGGCGGGCGGGGCTTCGCCGTCAAGCTCCTCTACGACGAGCTGCTCCCCGGCATCGACCCCCTCGGGCCGGAGAACAAGCTGGTGGTGGCGGTGGGCCCCATCAGCGGCATCTCGGCGCCCAACACCGGCAAGACCGTGGTGGCGGCCAAGTCGCCCATGACCGGCGGCTACGGCGACGGGAACCTGGGCACGCGGGTCACCGAGAAGCTGCGCAAGGCCGGCTACGACGCCCTGATCGTCGAAGGCCGGGCCGCGGCGCCCACCCTGCTCTACATCGACGACGAGAAGGTGGAATTCCTCCCCGCCGACGAGATCTGGGGGAAGGGCACCTACGAGACCAACGACTGGATCTACGCCCGCTACGGGAAGGGCGCCGGGGTGCTGAACATCGGCCAGGCCGGGGAGAACCTCGTCCGCTACGCCGTGATCCGCAGCATGGAGGGCCGCGCCGGCGGCCGGCCGGGCATGGGAGCGGTCATGGGCTCCAAGCTGCTCAAGGCCATCGTGGTGAAGGGCTCCCGGCCGATCCCCCAGGCCTTCCCCGCCGAGATGAAGGCACTGGGACGCGACGACCTGCGGGCGGTCCACGCCCTCGACCAGAAGTCGGGGTGGTCCAAGCAGGGCACCACCGGCGTCCTCCCCTGGTGCAACGAGGTGGCGGCGCTGCCGGTCGACAACTTCCGCCGGACCCACCACCCCGAGGCCTGGAAGGTCGACGGGGAGCGCCTGGAGGCCGCCACCGTGGCCGTCTACGGCTGCCCCAACTGCACCATGCAGTGCGGCATCGCCATGCACGACGATCGCGGGCGGGAGTCGGAGCTCGACTACGAGAACATGGGCCTGCTCGGCCCCAACCTGGGCCTCTTCGACATCGCTCAGGTGGCCACCCTCAACTACATGTGCGACGACTACGGCATCGACACCATCTCGGGGGGCGGGGTGCTGGGCTTCTACGCCGATGCCGTCGCCCGCGGGGCCGCTCCCGGGTCACTGCGCTTCGGGGATTTCAAGGGATTCGAGGCGGTCCTCACCGCCATCGCCCACCGCGACGGCGAAGTGGGCGGCATCCTGGCGGAAGGCACCCTGCGGGCCGCCCGGGCCTTCGGCCACGGCTCCGAAGAATACGCCATGCAGTGCAAGGGCCTCGAGGTCTCGGCCTACAACTGCAAGTTCATCCCCGGCATGGCGCTGGCCTTCGGGGTCAGCCCCATCGGGGCCCACCACAAGGAGTCCTGGATCATCAGCTACGAGATCCAGCAGACGCCCCGCGAGTCCTACGGTCGCGACAAGGCGCAGAAGGTGGTGGACCTGCAGCGCATCCGCGGCGGCCTGTTCGAGGCCATCGTCAGCTGCCGCTTCCCCTGGATCGAAGAGGGCTGGGGCCTGGAGCACTACCCCAAGTACTTCAACGCCGTCACCGGCCTGGAGTGGCAGCTCGAGGACTTCTGGCCCTCCTCGGACCGCATCTACGCCCTCATCAAGCTGTTCTGGCTGCGGGAGTTCCCCGACACCGGCCGCAAGGCCGACTACCCGCCGCACGCCTGGTTCGACCCGGCCAACGCCGACACCGAAGGGCCGATCGCCGGCAAGATCCTGGAGTACGACAAGTACGACTCCCTGCTGCAGCACTATTACGACATCCGGGGCTACGACGGCCGCGGCATCCCCACTCGGGAGACGCTGGAGCGCCTGGGCCTGGCCGCCGAGGCCCGGGCGGCCGAGGCGTTCGCCACCCTCTCCTGAGAGGCGCGACATGAAGATCACCGTCAGGGTCATCGGCGGCCTGGCCCTCCGCCTCGGCTTCACCGCCCAGGAGCGGGAGGTGGCCCCCGGGACCACGGCCGGGTGGCTGCTGGCCGACCTGGGCGTCGACGACCCACACACGGTGATCACCACGCGCAACGGGTGGGGCATCGCCCCCGACGAGTTGCTCGACGAGGGCGACCGCATCCTGGTGTCGCCTCCGTTTTCCGGAGGTTGAGCCGCGGCGCCCCGGCCGGGCGGGACCGTGGCCGGGCCCGGTGCCCAGGGACGAATGCCCATGGGCTTGGCGTCCGGGCCGGCATATCATCGGGCCGAACACATGGAGGACCTACAGAGCACCGGGAGCGGGAGCCGCGCCTGCGGTACCCGACCGGTTTCCCGCCTCATGGAACCCACGAGGAGAAGGTGATCTGAGCGTGCCCGACGAGACGCCCCTCGAGCAGGAGAGTGTGGACCACGTCCGAATCCGGTTCGCCGGCGATTCCGGCGACGGGATGCAACTGGCCGGCGCCCGCTTCACGGACGCCTCGGCCATCTTCGGCAACGACCTGGCCACCCTGCCGTCCTATCCGGCCGAGATCCGCGCCCCCGCCGGGTCCATCGCCGGGGTCTCCTCCTTCCAGGTGCACATCGCCGACAGCGACATCCTCACTCCGGGAGACAACCCCGACGTCCTGGTGGCGATGAACCCGGCGGCCCTCAAGGCCAACCTGGCCGACCTGGCCCCGGCGGGCACCATCGTGGTGAACCGCGATGCCTTCGACGAGCGCAACCTGGCCCGGGCAGCGTACGCCACCAACCCACTGCGCGACGGCTCGCTTCGCGGGTACACCGTCATTGAGGTCCCCATGGAGGAGATGACGCGCGAGGCCGTGAAGGACTCTGGTGTGGGGGGACGAGGGGTCCTGCGCTCCAAGAACTTCTTCGCCCTGGGCCTGATGACCTGGATGTTCAGCCGCCCGATCGAGTCCACTCTGGAGTGGATCGGCACTGCTTTTACCAAGGACGAGGCGGTGATGAAGGCCAACACGGCGGCCTTCAAAGCGGGCTACAACTTCGGCGAGACCACCGAGCAGTTCCGCCACACTTACCAGGTCAAGCCGGCGAAGCTGCCGGCCGGGATCTACGCCAACGTCACCGGCAACCAGACCGCGGCCTGGGGCCTGGTGGCGGCGGCGCAGGCCGCCCGCCTCCCTCTGCTCTACTCCTCCTACCCCATCACGCCGGCCTCTGAGATCCTCCATGAGCTGTCCCGCTATCAGAGGCTGGGGGTGCGCACCTTCCAGGCCGAAGACGAGATCGCTGCGGCCGGCGTCGCCCTGGGGGCGGCCTTCGCCGGGAGCCTGGGGGTCACCGGCACCAGCGGGCCCGGATTGGCCCTGAAGTCCGAGATGATGAGCCTGGCCGTGATGATCGAGCTGCCCATGATCATCGTCGACGTGCAGCGGCCGCCACGGCGAGGCGCCGCTGCCCGTGCTGGCCGTTGCCTCGCCGGCAGACGCCTTCGGCACGATGATCGAGGCGGCCCGCATCGCCGTGAAGTACATGACCCCGGTCATCGTGCTGTCCGACGGCTACATCGCCAACAGCGCCGAGCCCTGGCTGCTCCCCGACCTCGACACTCTGCCCGACATCTCGGTCCCCTTCGTCACCGGCCTCGGCGGCGAGCCCCACTTCCTGCCTTACCGGCGCGACCCGGAAACCCTGGCCCGCGGCTGGGCGCTGCCCGGCACCCCGGGCCTCGAGCACCGGGTGGGCGGCCTCGAGAAGGAGGACGTCACCGGAGAGGTCTCGCACAACCCGGCGAACCACCAGCACATGGTCATGCAGCGGGAGCGCAAGGTCGCCGGCATCGCCGCCGGCATCCCCGAGCTGGCAGTCGACGCCGACCCCGGTGCCGACCTGCTCGTCGTCGGCTGGGGCTCCACCTATCCCGCCATCTTCGCCGGGGTGCGCCAGGCTCGAGCCCGGGGGGCCAAGGTCGCCCGCGCCCACCTGCGCCATTTGAACCCCTTCCCCCGCAACCTCGGCGAGGTGCTGCGCCGGTACCCCCGGGTGCTGGTGCCGGAGTTGAACCGGGGCCAGCTGCGCCAATTGCTGCGGGCCGAGTTCCTCGTGGACGCCATCGGCCTGAACAAGGTGCAGGGGATGCCCTTCAAGACGTCCGAGATCGAAGAGAAGATCATGGAGATGACCCGGCCATGACCGACGAGACCGCGCGCTACACCCGAGCCGACTTCCAGAGCGACCAGGAGGTGCGGTGGTGCCCCGGGTGCGGGGACTACACCATCCTCGCCTCGATGCAGACCTTCCTCGCCGAGGCCGGCCTCGATCGGGAAAAGGTGGTCTTCGTATCGGGAATCGGGTGCTCCTCCCGATTTCCCTACTACATGAGCACCTACGGTTTCCACGGCATCCACGGCCGGGCGCCCGCGATCGCCTCCGGGATCGCCCTGGCCAACCCCGCCCTCTCGGTATGGGTGATCACCGGCGACGGCGACGGCCTCTCCATCGGCGGCAACCACCTCATCCACGCCCTGCGCCGGAACCTGAACCTAAAGGTGCTGCTGTTCAACAACCAGATCTACGGCCTGACCAAGGGGCAGTTCTCACCCACCAGCGAGCTCGGCAAACGCACCAAGTCCTCCCCCACCGGGGCCCTGGGCCGGCCTTTCAACCCCGTCAGCCTGGCCCTGGGAGCAGAGGCCTCGTTCGTGGCCCGCACCATCGACATGGACCGGCCGCACACCATCGAGATCCTGCGGCGCGCCTACCAGCACCGCGGCTCGGCCTTCATCGAGATCTACCAGAACTGCAACGTCTTCAACGACAAGGCCTTCGTCGAGCTGAGCGGGAAGGACGAGCGCCTGGTCAATCGGATCAACCTGGAGCACGGCAAGCCGGTGATCTTCGGCGCCAACGGCGAGAGGGGCGTGGCGCTGGTCGGCGGCAGCGCCCGCATCGTCGATGTCGCCGAGGTCGGCGTCGGCGCGCTGCACGTCCACGACGAGCATGCCCCCGACCCGAGCGCCGCCTTCGCCCTCAGCCGCCTGGCACACGGCCCCCACGGCCCGACCCCCCTCGGGGTGTTCCGCGATGTGCAGAGGCCGGCCTACGAGGACGACCTGCAGCGCCAGATCGGCGCCGCGCAGAGCGGACGCGGCCCGGCCGACCTGGCCGAGATGATCCGCCAGACCGGGACCTGGGCGGTCAACTAGCACCGGTGGGCCCCGACTTCGCCGGCCGCCTTCCCCGGGAGGCAATGGGGCCGCCCGCCCGGCCCGCCTCAGGCTGAACGACCCGGGCAGCCAACGCCTTCCGGGGGTACCATCCCGGATTGGCTGCAGTCAGGAGACGCACCGCATGGCTGGATCCGTACCGGGCGCATCGCCCGGCCTCTTCGCCGAGCGGGTGAGCCGCATCGGGACCGAAGAGGCCTTCAAGCTGGGGCCTCTGCTCCGTGAGGTGGAAGCCGACGGCCGCCGGGTCATCCGGTGCAACCTCGGCCAGCCCGACTTCCCCCTGCCGGCCCACATCACCGAGGCCGTAGTGGCGGCGCTGCGCGCCGGGCACACCACCTACTGCGACCCGCAGGGCCTTCCCGAGTTGCGCGAGGCCATCGCCGCCGCGGTGGGCCGGGACCGCGGCCTCGACGTCGACCCGCGCCGCGTCGTGGTCTACCCCGGATCCCGGCCGTCCATCGGCCTAACCCAGCATGCTTACGTGCGGGCCGGCGACGAGGTCGTGTACCCCACCCCCGGCTACCCGCTCTACGAGTCGTTTGTGGACTACGTCGGCGGCACCCCGGTGCCCGTGCCGCTCCAGGAGGAAACCGGCTTCGCCCTCACCGGCGACGAGCTGGCCCCCCACCTCTCGGCCCGGACCCGCCTCGTTTACCTCAACTTCCCCTCCAATCCCACCGGCGGCGTCGCCTCGCCCGAGCAGCTGGCCGACATCGCCCGGGTGATCCTGGAAGCGACCCCGCCGACCGCCCGGGTGTACTCGGACGAGGCCTACGAGGCCATCACCTTCGACGGGGCCCGCCACGCCTCCATCGCCTCGGTGCCCGGAATGGCGGACCGCACGATCATCGCCTCGGCGGTCTCGAAGACCTACTCGTGGACCGGCGGAAGGGTCGGCTGGGCCGTATTCCCCACCGTGGAAGAGGCCCTGGTCCAGCGCAACCTGAACATCAACTACTACGCCTCGATCCCGCCTTACAGCCAGCTGGGCGCCAAGGTCGCCCTGGAATCGCCCGAGTCGCCGCCGGCCATCGCCGTCATGGTCGAAGCCTTCCAGCGGCGCCGGGACTTCGTCATCGACGGGCTGAACCGGATCCCCGGTGTGCGCTGCCAGATGCCGCGGGGCGCCTTCTACGCCTTCCCCAACATCGCCGGGGTGGTGGCCGCCCTGGGTGCCGAGGAGGCCTGGCGCGGCCTCCCCGACGAGGTGCGGCGGCGCTCCAGCCCCTCCACTCTGGTGGCCCTGTTCCTGCTCTACCGCTACCGGGTGGCCACCATGGACCGCCGCTCCTTCGGGGTGCGGGGCAGCGAGGGGCAGCACTACCTTCGCCTTTCCATCGCCACCGGGGACGACGATCTGCGGGAGGCGCTGCGCCGCCTCGAGCAGGCGGCCGCCGACCCGAAGGGGTTCGCCGACTTCGTCCGTTCCGGGGAGCGACTCGCCTACTGACCGGCCGCCCGGCTCCTGCCGGGCACCACGCCACGACAACGGAGGAGAGATGAGCCGAGCGTTCGGACCGCGGCGAGCCGCCTGGGTCGAGGTGACTCGCCCCGACCCCGACCCGGCCGGCGACGGCCTCATCGCCCACCTCACCAGGTACGACCTCGTCTACCGCTCTCTCTGCTCGGTGCTGTTCAACTACGCCCAGTCGGGCCATCCGGGCGGCTCGGTGTCGTCGGGGCGCTTCGTGGCCGCTGCCCTGTTCGGCGGCATGGACTACGACATCGGCGACCCCAACCGCCGCGACGCCGACCTGCTCTCCTACGCCGCCGGCCACAAGGCCATGGGCCTCTACGCCATGCTGGCCCTGCGCGACGAGATGGTGCGCATCGGGAACCCGGCGGCCCTGCCCCAGGAGGACCGCCTGCGGCTGCGTTTCGAGGATCTCCTCGGCTTCCGCCGCAACCCGACGCAGTCCACTCCCCTCTTCCGCCGCTTCGGGTCGAAGGCCCTCGACGGCCATCCCACTCCGGCCACCCCCTTCGTCAAGCTGGCCACCGGCGCCTCCGGGGTGGGCTTCGGCAGTTCGCTGGGCCTGGCGCTGGCCGCCGCCGACTACTTCGGCGCCGATGCTCCACGCGTCCACGTCGTTGAGGGCGAAGGCGGGCTCACGCCGGGCCGCGTCGCCGAAGCGGCCGCCTTTGCCGGCACCATCGGCCTGCGCAACGCCGTCGTCCACCTGGATTGGAACCAGGCCTCCATCGACTCCAACCAGGTGACGCGCGACGGAGACCGGCCCGGGGACTACGTGCAGTGGGACCCGCGGGAGTTCTTCTACCTCCACGACTGGAACGTCGTCGAGGTGGCCGACGGGTTCGACCTCGGCCTGGTGCTCACCGCCCAGCGCCGCGCCCTGGAGATCGAAAACGACCAACCCACCGCCGTCGTCTATCGCACCACCAAGGGCTGGCAGTACGGCATCGAGGGGCGCAAGTCCCACGGCGCCGGCCACAAGCTGTGCAGCCCCGAGTTCCGCGCCACCATGGAGCCGCTCCTCGGCCCCGGGGCCCCCGGCCTCCCGGCCTGCGAGGGGGGCCGCTGCCGCGGCGGCGACGATCCCGCCGCCCTGGAGGAGTGCTACTGGGACACCCTCCTGCTGCTGCGCCGCATCCTGGAGGACGACGCCGCCACCTGCCGGGCCCTCACCGGCCGGGTGGCCGCCTCCCGGGAACGCCTCGTGGCACGCCACCGCCTCCCGAGAGAGGGGGCTCCCGACATCGCCCGCCTCTACCAGGCCGCCGAGGCGGCGACCCCGGCGGCGATCGCCCCCGTTCCCGGCGGCGGAATCTCCCTCCGGGAGCAACTGGGGAAGGTCCTGGGCCACCTGAACCAGGCTTCGGGCGGCGCCATCCTGATCGGGGCCGCCGACCTGCTCGATTCCACGGCGATCTCGGCGGCGGCGGCCGGCTTCCCTCCCGGGTTCCTCCACCTGGGCACGAATCCGGGCAGCCGCACGCTCTCGGTGGGAGGCATCTGCGAGGACGGCCTCTCATGCGTGCTGTCGGGCCTGTCCGCCTTCGGGCAGCACGCCGGCGCCGGCGCCTCCTACGGCGCTTTCCTGTCGCCCCTGGGCCACATCGCCGCCCGCCTCCACGCCATCGGCAACCAGATGCGCGCCCAGGTGGAACCAGGCCCGCCGCGACCCTTCGTGCTGATCTGCGGCCACGCCGGCATGAAGACCGGCGAGGACGGCCCGACCCACGCCGACCCGCAGGCACTGCAACTGCTGCAGGAGAACTTCGTCCCGGGGACGGCGATCACCCTGACCCCGTGGGAGCCGGCTGAGGTCTGGCCGCTGACCGCGGCGGCCTGGCGCGCCCGGCCGGCCTTGATCGCTCCCTTCGTCACCCGGCCCAAAGAGCCGGTGCCCGATCGGGCGGCGCTGGGCTTCCCACCCGCCGAAGCGGCGGCTCAGGGCGTGTACCGCCTGGTCGACTCGCCCGACCCGGCGGCCGCCGTGGTGCTGCAGGGGTCCGACGTGGCCTA